>CAYVDQ010000029.1:0-11378 GCA_964450615.1 uncultured Eubacteriales bacterium
AAGTTTTTCTTCTCCCCCAGTAAAACTGGGGGTTTATTGGTACACCAAACAAAAAGGGGTCAGCGATCGCTGACCCCTTTTTTCACTTCTTGCCAAGTTTTGCAAACCATTTAAACGTCATTGGCCATAACACACCGCCGACCACGACCATCAAGAAATAACGGATGCTACGGGCAATAAGTGCTCCGTTAAACAACGCGTCAAGCGGAGCGCGCAGCAGTTCTTTCACGATCAGTACGGCGGCGAGACCGCCGACCACTTTAAGCAATTGTGCCCACCACACGGCTTTGGTCTCAAAATGCGTATATTTGAGATCGGCTGTATACGCAACGATCAAGCCGAAAGCGCATCCGGTCAAAGTAAATGCGTTCTTTTGTGCCGATTCCAGATTGTGAATGGCTTGTTCGCTATACACTTCAGCCGGGAACGGATAAAAATAAACAAAGCATAAAAACGCAAGCACGACCGCAGTCATCACAAGCAGCATGGCATACATCGTTTTAGGGGAGCTTTCCGCTTTTTTGAAGAGCGGATATCCCACAAAGACCAGTACAAGGGCAATGGCGATGGAAACGAGAACGTCAGCCGGTGTGTGAACACCGAGATACATACGAGAAAACGGTACCAACACACATAGTGCGATCATGGCGATGCGCAGCGTGGTGTTCTTGTTCCAACGGGCAATGCCGCCGAACAATCCCACCGAAGTCTGTGTGTGCCCGCTCGGGAAGGAATAACCGGCGGCAGCGTCTTCTGCTGACGACACGATGGTAAAGTTAGGATCGCGTACCCATGGGCGAGGAATGCGGAAGAGCATTTTTAAAAACTGATTGATAACGGTTCCCAAAAATCCGACGGATAGCAAATAGTATCCTTGATACTTATTGATACACCAAAACACGATCATACCGACCGCCATAAAGACGGTTTCTTCACCGCACAGCGTGACGATGGAGAAAAACACGTCAAATACGGAATTTCGGATGGATTCCAACGCATATAAAAACGACATGGTAAACTCCTTTCTATTGTGTTGCGTTATCAGTATACCATACTTTTGCATTACTTCAAATCTTTTCTTGTCGCCTTGACATGAAACCGGTTTGATGATATGCTTTAAACACTGTAAATTGACATTTTTCAGCATGAGGTGATAGTATGACAGTACAAGACCAAATTCGTAATACTCAATTATTTTTGTTTGATATGGATGGCACGCTGTACCTTGAAAATGAACTGTACGATTTCACGAAAGAACTGCTCAGCGTGATCCGCGAGAGCGGACGGCGTTATTTGTTTGTGACAAACAATTCTTCCAAAAGTGTTAAGGATTATATCGTAAAGTTGGAAAAACTGGGTATTCCGGCAGAATATGACGATTTTCTGACATCAACACAGGCGATAGCGTATTATCTCAAACAGCATCATGCCGATGCACGACTCTATGTTTGTGGCACAAAGTCCTTAAAAGAAGAATTAGGCCGCGAAGGGTTTATCGTTACCGAGGATCTTGAACAGACGGATTGTATCATCATGGGAAACGATACGGAGCTTACCTTCGAAAAACTCTATGACGTTTCCAAACTGTTGCATACGCGTCCCGGTATTCCGTACATTGCCACCAATCTGGATTATGTTTGTCCCACTTCATTCGGGAGTGTACCGGACTGCGGCAGTATTTGCGACATGCTGTACAACGTATCCAAACGGCGTCCGCTTTCGGTAGGCAAGCCGTCTCCGCTGATGCCGCAACTGGCAATGGAGCGAACCGGCATTGATGCCGCGCATACCGCTATGGTGGGTGACCGCATTTACACAGATGTGAAGAGCGGGTTGAATGCCGGTATTCTGGCAATCTTGGTGATGAGCGGTGAAACGACGCAGGAGATTTTGGATGCTTCTGAAGACCGCCCCGATTTAGTGCTTGAAAGCGCAGGCGAAATTTTGGCAGCATTGAAAAACAACTTATAAAATGACTCTTTACATTTCCAAAATGTTTTGGTATACTCATAAACAGTGAAACGCAAAGAAGGAGACAAGTAACACGGCTGACCCTTTTCAGAGAGCATTCGGTTGGTGCAAGAATGCAGGGGCTTCGTGCGAATACACTCCGGAGTGGCTGCCTGAACTTCCAAAGTAGGGCATGACGGGAGCGCCCGTTACAGCGTGTGAGTGCCCTCGGCACTCCGTGAGGGACAGTTTGTGAAAACTGTCTGTTCAGAGGTGGTACCGCAAACTTTGCCCTCTGTAGCGTAGGCTGCAGAGGGTTTTTAATTTTTTAAGGAGAAAGACAATGAAGATTTATGAAGAATTAGTGGCAAGAGGTTTGATCGCGCAGGTTACGGACGAAAGCGAAATTCGCGAACTCGTCAATAACGGAAAGGCGCGGTTTTACATCGGGTTTGATCCGACGGCCGATTCGTTGCATGTCGGTCATTTTATGGCACTGTGTTTGATGAAACGGCTGCAGATGGCGGGTAACCGTCCGGTTGTACTGCTCGGCGGCGGTACCGGTTATATCGGTGATCCGTCCGGCAGAAGCGATATGCGTTCCATGATGAGTCCCGAAACCATCGAGCACAACTGCGAGTGCTTCAAAAAGCAGATGGAGAAATTCATCGATTTTGAGGGTGAAAACGGCGCGATCGCGGTCAACAACGCGGATTGGCTGTTAAAGCTCAATTACGTCGATCTGTTGCGTGAGGTAGGCGCTTGCTTCTCGGTAAACAATATGCTGCGCGCCGAATGCTATAAACAGCGTATGGAAAAAGGCTTGTCCTTCTTGGAATTCAACTATATGATCATGCAGTCGTACGATTTCTATCATCTGTATAAAGAATACGATTGCAACATGCAGTTCGGTGGCGACGATCAGTGGTCCAATATGCTGGGCGGTACGGAGCTGATCCGCCGTAAACTCGGCAAGGATGCGTACGCCATGACCATCACCCTGCTGATGAACTCCGAAGGCAAGAAGATGGGCAAAACCGCTAACGGTGCGGTATGGCTGGATCCCAACAAGACTTCTCCGTTTGAATTTTACCAATATTGGCGCAACGTGGGCGATCAGGACGTGCTGAAATGCATCCGTATGCTGACCTTTATTCCGCTCGAAGAGATTGATGCCATGGATAAATGGGAGGGCGCTGAGCTCAACAAGGCGAAAGATATTTTGGCTTACGAACTCACTACTCTTGTTCACGGTAAAGAGGAAGCGGATAAGGCACGCACGGCGTCACAAGCGCTGTTTGCGGGCGGTGCGGACGATTCCGATATGCCGACCACCACGCTGACCGCTGATGATCTGACCGATGGTACGATCGGTATCTTAGATTTGCTGCTGCGTTGTGAACTGCTACCGTCCAAGAGCGAAGCACGCCGTCTGGTAATGCAGGGCGGGGTAACAGTAAACGATGCAAAGGTGGATAACGTCAACATCTGCTATACCGAAGCCGATCTTAAAGCCGGATTAAAGATCCGAAAAGGCAAAAAGGTGTTTCATAAAGCAATCATGGTGTAAAACAAAAGCCTGTCAACCGACAGGCTTTTGTTTATATAAATTTTTGATACTGTGCGACAGCAAGTGCGTCGCAACGCTCGTTTTCCGGGTGACCTTGATGTCCGTGCACCCAATGAAAGGATACCTGGTGTAAAGCAATAAGGCTTAACAGCGTATCCCACAGATCGGCGTTAAGAGCAGGCTTCTTGTCCGCTTTGCGCCATCCGTTTTTCTTCCAGTTTGCCGCCCAACCTTTCTCAATGCCGTTGACGACGTATTGAGAGTCGGTGGTAACGAGTACCTCGCAGCGCTCGTTGAGCGCTTTTAAGCCTTCGATAACCGCGGTCAGTTCCATACGGTTATTGGTGGTCTTTTCTTCGCCGCCGCAAAGTTCTTTTTCGTGTGTGCCGTATCGCAAGATCGCCGCCCAGCCTCCGGCACCGGGGTTCCCGGAGCAGGCGCCATCGGTAAATAATTCCACTTTTTTCATCGTGAATCCTCGCTTTCGCAGGTTGTAAGAATATTGTAGCAAAAAAAGTTGTTCGCTGCAAGTCTAATTGTACCAGTGTGTCCTATACTTTAACTTGACAACAGGTATTAAAAAGGGTAAAATACACTTACTAATGTGATCGGTTATCGCAATCTCTTCTTTTATGTGTTCGGACTATATTGCTTATCACGGCCTCACAGACGAAGTGGGGCTTAATTTCGATTTTACCTGATTTAAGAAACGGAGGATTTTATGGCAACAGAACAAACAAGACGACAAACTCCCGCCGCACCGAAAAACGGTGCGCGCAACCCCCGCAATACAAAAGCACCCGTCAATAACGAGGAAAAGAAACCGACCCGCCAATCGACGCGTCGCTATAATACCAACCGCACACAATCAAAAAGATCGGCTCCCAAGCCCACACATCCTGTACACATTACCATGCTGGGGGGCTTAAATGAGATTGGCAAGAACATGACGCTCTTTGAATACGGCAACGATTCATTCTTGATCGATTGCGGTATGGCGTTTCCGGATGAAGATCTGCTTGGTGTGGATATCGTTCTGCCGGATTTCACCCATGTGGAAAAGTGCCGCGATCAAATTCGCGGTATTGTGATTACCCATGGACACGAAGATCATATCGGTGCTTTGCCGTATCTGCTCAAACAGATGATCTTCCCGATCTATGCGACAAAACTGACGATTGCGCTCATCGATTCCAAGCTGAAAGAACACGGTTTGTCTGGAAAGGTACCGCTGCATGTGGTAAAACCCGGTGATATCGTGCATTTTGGTGAAGTTTCAGTGGAGTTTATCAACGTTAACCACTCCATCCCGGATGCGGTAGGGCTTGGTATCAAAACACCAATCGGTTACGTGGTGCACACCGGTGACTTCAAGATCGATTGTACTCCCATTATGGGACAAATGATCGACTTGCCCCGTCTTGGCGAGCTTGGCAAAGAAGGCGTTTTGGCGTTGATGGCGGATTCTACCAACGCGGAACGCCCCGGCTATACCGCCAGTGAGCGCGTGGTGGGGGAAAGTTTCAGCAGTCTTTTCAAAAAGGCGGAGAACAAACGCATTATCATTGCAACGTTTTCCTCTAACTTACCGCGTATACAACAAATTATTGATGCAGCTGCCAAAGATGGCCGTAAAGTTGCGATTTCGGGACGCAGCATGATCAATAACGTTACGATCGCGCACGAGCTTAAGTACCTAACAATGCCGGAAGGAATTCTTGTGGATATCGATATGATCAATCGCTATCCTAAAGAGAAAATGACGATCATCACCACCGGTAGCCAGGGCGAGCCCATGTCGGCGCTTGCGCGTATGGCGTTTTCCGATCACCGTCAGGTGGAGGTCGGTCCGGATGATTGTATCATCATTTCCGCCACACCGATCCCGGGGAACGAGAAAACCGTCAGCAAGGTTGTCAATGAGCTGATGAAACGCGGCTGTGATGTCGTGTATGAAAAAATGTATGATGTTCACGTTTCCGGCCACGCTTGCCAAGAGGAACTTAAAATCATTCAAGGTATCACCAAGCCGAAGTTCTTCATTCCGGTTCACGGTGAACACAAGCACCTGCAGAAACATGCGCAACTGGCAAAAAGTATGGGAATGTCAGCGAAAAACGTGCTGGTGACCGACCTCGGTAAAGTTGTTGAACTTACACCTAATAAAATGTCGGTGGTTGGTTCTGTACCTGCCGGTCGCACGCTGGTGGACGGCTTGGGTATCGGCGATGTCGGCAGTATTGTGTTGCGTGACCGCAAGCATCTGGCGCAGGACGGCTTGATTGTTGTCGTTGCAACGATCGACCCGATAAACGGTCAGATCGTATCCGGTCCGGACCTGGTATCTCGCGGTTTTGTCTATGTGCGGGAAGCAGAGGAATTGATGGATCAGGCTCGGGCAATCGCGCGCCGCGTGTTGGAAGAATGCTGTCAGCGTCACACACACGATTGGGCGACCATGAAATCCCGCGTGCGGGATGAACTGTCCCGTATGCTCTTCCAAAAAACGAAGCGCAGTCCGATGATTTTGCCCATTATTATGGAAAATTAACTGAAAGGAGTGGGGGATATGAAACGCAGAACCATTTGGTCGGTGTCACCGATCGTGGTGTTATTCGGCATGTTGTCACTTCTCCTGCTCGTACCGCTGTTTTTTCTTAACCGCACCGTATTTCTCGTTGCGGCGGCGGTGTCGGTAGTGATGTGGAGTTACGGTGTTTGGCGTTTAGGGTACCTTAAGAAGGATATTCGCCGTTATTTATCTAGTATCACCGATCACCTCAGCCAGCAGGATCGTACGACCCTGGAAAATACACCGGTACCGATCGCCGTGATATCCGATAGCAGTGAAATCGTATGGTATAACGACCTCTTCCGTCGCGAGGTACTTCACAGTAACGATTCTCTCGGTCAGCCTTTAAGCGAGGTGTTTACCAATCTTTCAGTCGGTCAGTTAGCCGGTCGGGTATTGCCGCAGGTGTTATGCGGCGATAGTACGTATTCGGTATACGTCAGCAAGCTTCGGGTATACGATGAGGTTACCTATGTGCTGTATTGCTTTGATCATACCGAGCTTACCCATATTGCCTCGGAATACGAGCTTAGCCGTCCGGTTGTCTTGTCCTTGTATCTGGACAACAGCGACGAGGTAATGAAGAATCTTCGCGATAGTGAGCGCGCCCAGTTGTTTTCGCAGGTGGATATTCTCATAGAGAATTGGGCCAATGCACATGACGGTTTGTTCCGTAAAAACGGATCTGATCGGTTTATGATCCTTATCGAACAGCGGTATTTGGATATCATCCAAAACGATCGCTTTGATATTCTTGACAAGGTACGTGCTATTCCCACGCCGGATAACATCCGGCTGACGTTATCAATCGGCGTCGGTCGGGGTAAAACACTGTGCGATGCCGACCTGCAAGCGCGGCAAACCTTGGATATGGCACTCGGTCGCGGAGGAGATCAGGCGGTTGTGAAAACCAAGAACGGGTTTGATTTCTACGGCGGTCTGTCCAAGACTGTGGAAAAACGGACCAAAGTACGTTCACGCGTGATTGCGTCCGCGTTGCAACAGATGATTGCAGATAGCGATATGGTGCTCGCGATGGGGCATCGGTATTCCGATCTCGATTGCTTGGGCTCTGCCGTTGCATTGACAGCTGTGTGCCGCCAAATGGGGAAGGCGTCGTACACCGTATACGATTCCGAAACGACGTTGGCAACCGCGTTGGTGGAACATTATCGCGCCCTGGGAAAAGGTGATTTTTTTCTTGAAACAAAAGATGCGCTTTCGATGGTCACACCGAATGCGTTGTTGATTATTACGGATATTCATCAATCCGAGCGGTTGGATTTGCCGGAACTGTACCATCAAGTGGAAACGGTGGCGGTGATTGATCATCACAGAAAAATGGTGGATCATATTGACGATGCGGTGCTTTTTTATCACGAACCGTATTCCAGTTCCGCATCGGAAATGGTGGCGGAGATACTGCAGTACATGAACGGTGTTTCGATATCCCGCCCGGATGCAGAGGCGTTGCTTGCCGGTATTATGTTGGATACGCGTCAATTTGTGATGAAGGCAGGTGTTCGCACCTTTGAAGCAGCGGCATATTTACGCAAGCTCGGTGCGGATACGGTAGAAGTCAAGCGGATGTTTGCGGAGGATATGACGGTATATCAGCGCAAAGCTGAAATTGTTTCGGCGGCAAACTCATATCGCGGTATGGCAATCGCGTGTGCCGACTCCGGCGGAACCGGAATGCGTATCGCGGCATCGCAGGCAGCGGATGAACTGCTTTGCGTCAAAGAGGTGAAAGCATCGTTCGTTTTGTTTTCTGAAAACGGCGGTGTAAATATTTCCGCCCGTTCATACGGCGAAATCAATGTCCAATTGATTATGGAGGCTGTTGGCGGTGGCGGTCATCAAACGATGGCAGGTGCTTATTTAAAGGACACAATGCTTGAGAGGGCAATCACTCTGCTTCACAAGGCAATCGATGCCTATTTATCGGAAAAAGAGCGCACACGTGTTGCACAAAAATAGGAGGTACATAGAGTATGAAAGTTATTCTTAAACAAGATGTAAAAGGACAGGGAAAAGCAGGACAACTGGTGCAGGTGTCCGACGGTTATGCCCGTAACTTTTTATTGCCGCGTGGTCTGGCGATCGAAGCAGATTCGCAGGCAATGAACGATCTGCGGAACAAGGAATCCGCGCAGCAGCATCACAAGGCGGTGGAAAAACAGGAGGCAGAGGCGGCCGCGAAAACCTTGTCCGGTAAGACCGTTAAGATTGTTGCCCGCGCCGGTCAGAACGGCAAATTGTTTGGCTCTGTCACCACTAAGGAAGTGGCGCAGGCTCTTAAAGAACAATACGGTGTGGAATTGGATAAGCGAAAAATTACGATGGCGGATGCCAAGGCGTTCGGATCGTACGAGGCTGAACTCAAGTTCAACCAAGGAGTTACCGCAAAAATCACTGTTATGGTTGCGGAATAACGAAACCCTAAGAAACCGAAGGGAAGTGGGCATATGCCTGAAATGACCTACGATGAATTGAATCTGCCGCACAGCTTAGAAGCGGAGCAAGCTGTTCTCGGTGCTGTTTTGATGGAGTCGTCATGCATTATGCAAGTGGCGGATATTTTAAAGCCGGAGCATTTCTATTTAGCTGAACATCAAGCGATCTATACGATTATGCTCGAAAAGCTTCTGCAATCCAAAACCATTGACTTTGTCACGGTACTGGAGTCACTCAAGGCGGAATCCTTTTTCTCCGAGGAAGAGGGGAAAAACTACCTGCTGAAACTTGCGCAGATCGTCCCTTCCATCTCCAATGTGAGCAATTATGCTCACATGGTGCGAGACAAATACGATGTTCGCCGTTTGATCAGCGTATCACGCGAGATCACCGGTGACGCGATGCAACCGGGCGTGGACACGACGGCTTTGATCGAGCAGGCAGAGCAGAAAATATACGATATTCGCCAGGATAAGCATCAAAACGGTCTTGTCCCGATCCGCGAGGTTATCGCATCCAACTATGAAATGTACAACAAATTGACCTCGGACGAGCGGGACTTATACGTTGGTATTCCCACCGGTATCAGTGCGTTGGACGAAATCACAACCGGTCTGAATCGTTCCGATTTAATTATTGTCGGTGCGCGTCCCGGTATGGGTAAAACCAGTTTCGCGTTGAATATTGCACGTAATGTTGCGATGCAGCAAAAGCGCACCGTGGCAGTATTTAACCTGGAAATGTCCCGTGAGCAGATGGTAAACCGTCTGCTTTCCTCGGAAGCCAGAGTTTCCTCTAAAAAACTGCGTACGGGTAACCTGACTCCCGATGAGTGGACACGTCTGGCATCTGCCGCCGGTCAGCTCGGTCAAGCCCCCATTTATTTGGATGACACTGCCAGTATTACGGTGGCAACCATGAAGGCGCGGCTTCTCAGACTCAAAGATCTTGGTTTTGTGGTGATTGACTATTTGCAGTTGATGCATTCCGGAAAACGTACCGAAAACCGCGTAACAGAAGTTTCTGAGATTACGCGTAGCTTAAAGATCATGGCAAAGGAACTCAACGTGCCGATCATGGTATGCGCCCAGCTTGCCCGTGCAACGGAAAAGCAAGCGAATCACCGTCCGGGACTTTCGGACTTGCGTGAATCCGGCTCAATCGAGCAGGATGCCGACCAGGTACTGTTCTTGTACCGTGACGAGTACTATCGCAACGAAAAAAGCGATCCTTCTGAGGTGCAAACCGGTACAGCAGAGGTAATCGTTGCTAAAAACCGTCACGGTGAATTAGGTACGGTACCGTTGGCATTCCAAGGCGAGTTTACGCAATTTACTTCTTTGGAGTTGCATCAAAACGAAGGATGATCCGTTATGGGTGTAAAGGAAAAAGCCTTACAAGCAATTCGGCGGGAGCAAATGCTGCCGCCGGATTGTGCTGTCGTGACAGGCGTATCCGGCGGGGCGGATTCCGTTGCGTTATTGCATCTTTTGGTTTCCTTACGTTCGGAAAGCCGTATTTCTGCTCTAACAGTGATACATGTCAACCATTCGTTGCGCGGCGAAGAATCGATGCGGGATCAACGCTTCGTTGAAGAACTGTGCCGTAAATGGGATGTTCCGCTCTCTGTGGAACAACACGATGTGGCGGCATTGGCGGCTGAACAGGGGAAGGGTGTCGAGGAAGTTGGCAGAGAACTGCGCTATGCGGCATTTCAAAAAGCTGCGCAGGCCTATCCCTGCTGTCGAATTGCCACCGCCCACACGGCGGATGATAATGCCGAAACACTGTTGTTGCATTTGTGCCGAGGAAGCGGTCTACATGGAGCAACCGGTATTCCACCGGTACGCGGAGATATTATCCGCCCGCTGATTACCTGTACCCGCGAAGACGTTGAAGCATACTGTGAAGAACACCGTTTGTCGTATGTTACGGACAGCACCAATGCGGATACCGCATACGCACGTAACCGCATCCGCCATACGGTGATACCGCAGTTGCGTACGGTGAATCCACAAGTAACCGAGGCCATTACACGATTTATTGAACAAGCGCGGCAAACCGATCGCTTTCTCGACAAACTGGCGGCGAGGGCGGTTGCCGACGCACAAACCGATACAGTTGGTATGTACTCCCGTGAGGTTCTATTTTCTACAGAAGAGCCCATCCGTTCCCGTGCCTTATGTCGTATTGTTAAAACGGCTGAAGAGCGCCATATTGCGTTACTGCTTTCGGCATTGAAAGCAGGGAGCGGTGCGGTGGTATTGCCGAATGGTACACGCTTTTGTGTCACGGACACACATTTCTTTGAACAACCGTCGGCGGGCGAAGACTATCCTTTCTTTTCGTTTCCTGTAACCGTTGGCGAGTGGTATACGGTTGGGGATGGCGCCTACCGTTTTTCATTGCTTTCCCGAGAAGAATATGAACAAAAACTAAATATTTGCCGACAACTGTTCCAAAATGCTTTGGACTATGATAGAATAAATGGCGATTTGTTCCTGCGTCAGCGTCAAGATGGTGATCGTTTCCGTCCTGCCGGCAGGAAGTGCGGCAAATCTCTGAAAAAGTTATTTAATGAGCAAAAGACCGTGTTACGTGATCGGGTTCCCATTGTATGTGATGCGCAAGGTATTGTCCTTGTGTCCGGTTTTGGTTGCGATGAGCGTGTGTGTATCACAGCGGATACCCAAACGGTTTTACTGCTTGAAAAAGAGGAGGATGTTTTATGAGTACCATGCACCCAGACGTAGAAGAAATTTTATTTGATGAAAAAAAAATTGCTGCCATTGTTCGGAATATGGGCAAGCAGATCAGTGAAGATTATAA
>CAYVDQ010000030.1:0-10909 GCA_964450615.1 uncultured Eubacteriales bacterium
GCATGCGGCTGTTAACCGCAGGGTCGTAGGTTCGAGCCCTACAGTAGGCGCCAAAAAACAAGGATCACCTTTTGGTGGTCCTTGTTTTTTCGTTTTCTGCGGGCACAAGCCGACAACCGTGTTAGCAGCCGCATGGCGGCTGTTAACTGTAACGAGCCCGAGCGCCGCCGGTGGCGGATACAGCGAGGGCGCAGTTGGCGCCGCGGTCGAAAAAAATCAAGGATTAGCGCCGTGCGCCCGACGATTTTTCGGGCACCGCAAGCGTATGGGTCGTAGGTTCGAGCCCTACAGTAGGCGCCAGGAAAAAAGGACTTCACGAAAGTGAAGTCCTTTTTTCAATGAATTTCGTTCCTTGCGGAACGAGTGAAATATTGCTTCGCAATATGAAATACGCTTCGCGTATGAAATATGCCTTCGGCATATGAAGGTACGAATTTTATTTCACATTTTGCGCAAGCAAAATATTTCATAATCCGCAAGGATTATTTCATATGGCGTAAGCCATATTTCATTGACAACCCTTCACCCTTCGCCGCTTTTATGCTATGGTTGAGGCACATAAGGGCAAATATAACACATTCAACTTCAACTCTTAGTTGAAAAATATCGTTTTACAAGTTATTGCCGGCATAAAAGTCGTATGATATACTCTAATTGAGCTCAAAAACAAGTGCACTTTACTCAAATCAGGAGGCACACAATGAATATTGGAAATAAGATTAGAGAATTACGCAAGTTACGAGGAATAACCCAGGAACAGTTAGCGGAGAGCATAGGACTTTCTTTTCAAGCTATTAGCAAATGGGAAAATAATATTGCTCTTCCCGATATCACACTTGCTCCTGTTTTGGCGAGTTATTTTGGTGTATCAATGGATGAATTGTTCGATTTTAATCTAAAGGAAATCGAATGCGCAGTTAAGGATATAACCAATAACGCATACAAATACAGGGAGAGCAACCCTCCTGAGAGTAGGCGAATACTTGAAGAGGGTTTAAAGAAATATCCTGAAAACGACATTTTATTAAACAACTTACTTTATGTTTTAAATTATTCAGAAAAACCGGATGAAACGATTAGCATCGCCAACAAACTTATTGAAAAAACTGATCAAAGCGATGTAAAATATGATGCTCTCAGATTCCTGGCTTATGCTTATAAGGCAAAAGGAGATTTTGAGAGTGCCGAGGCTGCCATTGAACAAATTCCCGAAATATATTTTACCAAATTAACAGAGAAAGCCTATCTTTTGTCGGGAAAAGCAAAATTTGAAGCCGCCGAAAAGCAAAAATGGATTTCTTTCGAGAATCTGCTTCAAATGATGTGGAAGTTGGCTGAATATTACGAGGAAAACGGAAATGTAGAAAAAGCTATTGAGGAAACTGAAAAAGCTTTAACTCTTATACCTATCATCGAAAACCCCCAGTTTAAGACTTACACAGAATATTTATATAAGCAACTGGAACGATTAAAAAACAAGCTCTAAGCTATCAATTATTAGTTGAGGCAGGAATATCCGTCATACGAAGTGTCTCCCTTTGGTGGTCCTTGTTTTTTGTCGAGCACAAGCCGACAACCGCGTTAACAGCCGCATCGCGGCTGTTAACTGTAACGAGTCCGACCGACACGCCGATCAATTATATCAATTGACATTTTCTCCCCTCTTGAGTATACTGTATTAAGTAATCGAAACAAGAGGGGTTTTTACCACGATGATTTGTAACACCATTTTAGAGGCGATGGGCAACACCCCCATTATCCGCCTAAATCGTATGACCGGTCCGGACGACGCTGAGGTACTGGTCAAGTTTGAGGGGCTCAACGTGGGCGGCTCCATCAAAACGCGCACCGCATACAATATGATTCTCGACGCGGAACAGCGTGGGCTAATCGGTAAGGATACCGTGATCGTGGAACCCACCAGCGGCAATCAAGGTATAGGCTTGGCCTTGGTCGGCGCGGTACGCGGCTATAAAGTAAAGATCATCATGCCGGATTCCGTTAGTGAGGAACGGCGCTTGCTTGTTCGTCAGTACGGTGCTGAGGTCGTTCTGGTACATGATGCGGGCAACATTGGTCTGTGCATTGAGGAATGCTTACAGCTCGCTTTGAAAATGAAAGCCGAAAATCCGAACGTGTTTGTTCCGCAACAGTTTGAAAATCCCGCTAACCCCGCCATTCAACGCTCCGCTACCGCCAAGGAGATACTTGAGCAAGTGGACGGTGATATCCACGGTTTTTGCTCGGGCATCGGCACGGGCGGCACCATCACCGGTATCGGTGAGGTGCTGAAAGCCGAAAACCCAAACATGACAATCTGGGCGGTCGAGCCGGAAAATGCCGCAATTTTGTCAGGCGGGTCGATCGGCACGCACGTTCAGATGGGCATTGGCGACGGCATCATCCCCGCTATACTCAATCAGAATATTTACGATGACGTGTGCATCGTAAAGGATGAAGAAGCACTGCAAGTCTCCAAGGATCTTGCCGCAAAGGAAGGAATTTTGTGCGGCATCTCCAGCGGCACCAACGTGGCGGCTGCCATCCGTCTTGCCAAACGGTTGGGCAAAGGGAAACGGGTCGTGACGGTTCTCCCCGACACCGCCGAACGGTATTTTTCCACCCCGTTGTTTGAATAGTTAAAAAGACCGAAAGCGAACGCTTTTGGTCTTTTTTCGCCTTTTTTCGCTTGTTTTTCCGTGTACGGGGTGATAGAATGATAAGTATCTTTTCAGATAGAGCCGGTGCTGTAATGAAACAACGATCCAAACGCTATTTTATGAATCTGATCGCCTCGTCGTGTTGGTTCGGCGCGATCACCGGCGTACTGACCGCCGCAGTGATCACGTCTTATAAGGTGTGTACCGGTTTTGTCATCTCGGTATCCGAAACCGGATACGCCTATTTGCGCGAGCATTTATACTGGCTTCCCGTCGTAATATTCGGGTTGTTCGGCATCGCGTCACTGTTCGCGTATTGTTACCGAAAGCTTCCCGATCTTCGCGGCGGCGGTATCCCGACCGCGATCGGCATCGTAAGAGGGATTCTGTCCTTTCACTGGCTTAAAAACCTGATCGGCACCTTTGTTCTCTCGCTTATTTCCTTTCTGATCGGCGTACCGCTGGGCAATGAAGGCCCTTCTGTACAGATCGGAACCGCCATCGGCAGAGGTACGGTTTTTTCCTTTGCCAAAAAGCACCGGGCTTGGGACCGTTACGCCATGACCGGCGGTGCCTGTGCCGGTTTCTCGGTGGCAACCGGTGCCCCCATTTCAGGCATCCTGTTTGCCATTGAGGAGGCACATCAGCGTATCTCACCGATGATCCTGCTGACAGCCACCTTTTCGGTGTTGTTTGCCCGTATTACGACAGAACTGTTGGCACCGCTTTGCGGCGTCAGCGTTTCGCTTTTCCCGAAGTTCCGGTTGACCGCGTTATCCATCGAGGACATCTGGATCCCACTGGTCGTGGGCGTGACCGTCGGTCTGTGCTCGGTGCTGTTCTTAAAATACTTCCGTCTGTTGAACACGCTGTTTCGCAAAGCACTGAACAAGGTACACCGCGCACCGCGGATCTTCATCATTTTATTGTTGACATTGGGATTCGGGCTCTGCTCGTTTTCGTTCATCTCCACCGGTCACGATCTTATCGTGTCGTTATTTGAAGGCGATATCGCACTGTATCTGTTGGTTTTGATCTTGATCGTGCGTACAACACTGACCCTCAGTGCCAACACGACCGGCATCACCGGCGGCGTATTCGTTCCGATACTGGCACTCGGCGCTGTCATATCCGCCATCCTCGGCAAAGTCATCGCCTCGGTATTCGGGCTGTCCGCCGAGCAGTATGCACTCGTGCTTGTCTTAGGCATCACCGCCTGCATCGCCGGTATGATGAAAATGCCACTGACCGCCATTATCTTTTCATTGGAAGCATTGTCCTGCTCCGAGAACATTTTATCGGTCATTATCGTTGCCGCAGCGGCATTTGCCATCACCGAGATCTTCGGCGTCCGTTCCATCAATGAGAACGCCTTAGAACACAAGACGGAACAACTCAACGCATCTAAAACCGCAGAAGTGATCGATACCTTCGTGACTGTGCAGGCAGATGCGTTCGCCATCGGCAAGCAGATACGCGATATATTCTGGCCCGCCAATCTGTTCGTGCTGTCGGTACAGCACGACCCCGACCGCGGCGCGCAGGTGGACGAGCACGGCGAAAAGATCATTCACGAGGGGGATGTTCTCCACGTGCGGTATTCCACCTTTGACGAGTTGCAAACCAAAGCGGAGTTGACTGCTATCGTCGGCGATCAAAGCTACGCCGAAACAAAGACAGATATCATATAAAGAACAAGCCCTCCGCCGATCAGCGGAGGGCTTACTCGTTATAGCGCATAAAACAGAACGGCAACGGCTTGCAGGATACTGCCGAGTACCACAAACCCATGGAATACGGTGTGGAAGATCGGCTTTTTGCTTCCCACACCGTACAGCACCGCTCCGACGGTATAGGCAACACCGCCGGCAAGCAACCACAAAAATCCGGCGATCCCCAGTGCCGTTACGGTATCCTTAAGAATAAAGATCACGCACCAACCAAGGCCGATGTAGCACGTCATAGACAACACGTGATACCGATGGTGGTCAATGGCGGTAAATACCACAGCCAACGCGGTGAGTGCCCATTCCGCCCCAAACACCACCCACGCCGCGATCGGAGCGATCGGACGGATCGCACAGAGCAAAATCGGCGTGTAGGTGCCAACGATCAAAAAGTAGATGGTGCAGTGGTCAATGACCTGCATCACCTTTTTGCCCATCGTATGTGTCAGTCCGTGATACACACTGGATACAGTATATAAACAGATCAGCGACGCACCGTAGATACTGCCGCTCACGACACCCCAAATGTTGTGCCAAAACGCTGATATCAGCACCGCAGCAAGCAGAATCAGAACCCCCAATCCGCCGCCCACAATATGGGTGACCATATTGGCGATCTCCTGACCACGCGTATAATTCGGCAAACGCCGTGCTTTGAGTGGTGTGCGCATACAGATCCCTCCGTTTGTTGATACGGATAGTATACCTCCGCTCGCTCACAAACAAAACCTACCGTTTCATGTGTCCGCTCTACGTTTGCTTTTCGGTTGGTAGAGCGCACTCTACTGACCAAATAAGCACGCCGTCGGACAACTCCGACGGCGTGCTTTTGTATCGTAAAACTGACGGCATCAAGCGGTCAATCCGCTTTTTCTTCGCGTAACAGATACTTCGTGCTACACCAGCCGACTTCTCCCGTTTCCTCTACAATAACTTTTGCCCAGTCTCCCTGTTCCTCTTGAATATACACGACTGCTCCGTTTTTAATTTTGCCAATAACTTTCGCCTTCATCGACGCGTCACTACGCAAATTTAACGACGTGCCATTTGTTGCAACCATGACGCGCTGACCGTCGATACCGTTTGCCTCTTCGCTTGAGGAAATACCGATTGCACTTAATAAGCTACTCCACATGCCGGTCGTCACAAAGGTTCCGATCAGCACCAGCACCACCAAGACCGCTGCTGCGATTGCGCAGCCGCGGCAACCGGAAGAATCCGACGAGGACGAAGATGAGTACGACGAACCGGAAGACCCGCTGTCCGTAGGTCCGTCATAATCACTGCAAGGTGAATAATCATGTTCAAAATGAAACTCATGAAGTCTGCACACCGGAAACGGCAGATCCACATCGCGCCAGAAATGTTTACAATCGCGGCAATCGCGTGCCATTACCCTTCCCCCTTTTTTTACCCATCCTATCTTCTATTATACAGCCTTGCCGACAAATTGCAACAAAAAACGGCACAAAGCAAAGAACTTCGTGCGACAGTTGCGCAAACAGAGAAATTGTGGTATCGTATAAAAGGAAAAGGAGAGGTTCCATATGGAATTCAGTGTCAACCATCCCATCCTGTTTGTGTTGGTCGGGATCATCATTGCCGCCGTACCGGGGCAATCGGTGTATTTCTTGGTCAAAGCGCTTCGCCGCGCCAAACAGCTTGGTATCAGCAGTGCGACTGTTAAATCGACCGTCACATCCTCGGCGGTGTTCACCGTCGGTGTTGCCCGCATTATGTACAAGAAAGGTTGGCTGTGATATGTGGTGGCTGATACCCGTAGCGGCGATCGTGCTGTTTTTCGCGATACTGCTGATCCGCACACTTCGCTTTACGCCGAAACCGTCGGTAAACGTACTCACGGGCGAAGAAACGTTTGATAAGGATACCGCAGTTCACAATCTGCAACAGCTTGTCCGTTGCAAGACCGTGTCCTATACCGATCCGTCACTGGAGGACAACGCGGAGTTTGAAAAGCTCATTGCGCTTCTTCCCACGCTGTACCCGCGCGTGTTTGATACCTGCTCCTTTGAACAGTTGCCCGACCGCGCCCTGCTGTTTCACTGGAAAGGAAAAACCGCGGACGATCCCGCGGTGCTCATGGCACACTACGACGTGGTGCCGGTGGATGAGGACGGTTGGGAGAAACCCGCCTTTGAGGGTATTCTGGAGGATGGCGTTCTGTGGGGACGCGGCACACTGGATACCAAGGTGACCCTTAACGGCATCCTATTTGCCGCCGATCACCTCATCGCCGAGGGATTCACGCCCGAACAGGATATCTATTTCGCCTTCTCCGGCGGTGAAGAAGTCAACGGCAAGGGTGCCGCCAACATCGTGGATTGGTTTGAAGAAAACAGCATCGTCCCGTCCATGGTCGTGGACGAGGGCGGCGGTGTCGTTGAGAACGTATTCCCCGGCGTCAGCGCACCGTGCGGTATGATCGGTATCGCGGAAAAGGGTATGCTCAATACGCGTTACCGTGTGAAATCCACCGGCGGACACGCGTCGGCGCCCAAGCCGAACGCACCCATCGACCGTCTTGCCGCCGCCTGCTGCAAGGTACTGAAAAAGCCTTTTCCCTATCACATCACCCCACCGGTCGCCGCGATGTTCGACACACTCGGTCGTCATTCGTCTTTCGTATACCGTTTGATCTTTTCTAATCTGTGGTTGTTCGCACCGGTGCTGGATATGATCTGTAAAGCATCCGGCGGCGAGCTCAACGCACTAATGCGCACCACCGTTGCGTTTACCCAAATGAGCGGATCCCAGGCACCCAACGTCATTCCGCCAAGCGCTCAAATGGTGTCGAATATGCGGCTCAACCCTTGTGACACGATGGCATCCGCACTCGATCACCTACGCACGGCGGTAAACGACGACTCCGTGGAGATCACTGCCATCGGCGGTATGGAGCCGAGCCGTATTTCGGTGATCGACTGTCCCGCCTGGGATAAGGTGGCGCGGGCGGTCGCCTCCACCTGGAAAGGGTGCTTGGTATCGCCGTACCTCATGGTACAGTGCTCCGACTGCCGCCATTACGGGCGCATTTCGGATAAGGTGTACCGGTTCTCCGCCATGGATCTGACGGCTGAGGAACGCGCCACCATCCACGGTCACAACGAGCGTATCCGCTTGGAAGCGCTGTACCGCTCGGTGGAATTTTTCATCCGACTGATAAAACAATGTTAAAAAAAGGCAAGAAAGCGACTGCTTTCTTGCCTTTTTCATTACCATAATTCCGCATATAGGCGCGTAACGTCTTCTGCCGTCGGCGTGCGGGGATTGGTGGCGGTGCAGGCATCCTCCAGCGCTGCACGCACCATGGCGGGAATCTGTTCAAAATATTCCTCTTTGGTGCAAAGTCCGGTTTCCGAGATGGACAGCGGCATATCCATTTCCTTCATCATGAACTGCGTCCAATTGGACAACGCGCGCACCGTGGTGACGGTGTTGAAGTTCTGCAACCCCAGGGTACGCGCCACCGTCGCGTATTTGCGCACGTGTTTAGGATAGTCCGCCTTTGAGCGGCTGTATTTGCTGATGTCGCTGTTGTATTCAATAATATGCGGCAACAGCATCGCGTTGGCGCGACCGTGCGGGATGTGAAAACGAGAACCAAGCTGATGTGCCATACCGTGATTGAGTCCAAGCGATGCCGTGTTGAACGCAAGACCGGCAAGGCAGGATGCCACGTGCATTTTCTGGCGGGCGTGCGTATCGTTGTTATCCAAATACGAGCGGAGCAGGAAAGAACCCACAATCTCAATCGCCTTTTCCGCCAAAGCGGCGGAAAACTCGGTATTGTTGGTGCTGACGTACGATTCCAACGCGTGTGTAAAGACGTCCATGCCGGTGTCTGCAGTGACCGACGGCGGAACCGATTTGACCAGTTCCGCGTCTAAGATCGCCTCATCCGGCAACATGGAATCGCTGACGAGCGGGATCTTGCGCTGGTTTTCGGGATCCGAGACCACCGAAAAGGAGGTGACTTCGGTACCGGTACCACTGGTGGTGGGGATGGCGATCAGTGCGGGGCGCGCATAGGAAGGCTCCATCTGCAGGGAAACCTCACGAATGGCTTTTGCTGAATCAATAGCGGAACCGCCACCGACCGCGATCAGCACATCCGGCCGTTGCTGCAATACCGCTCGCGCACCGAGACCGATTTTTTCGAGCGGCGGATCGGGCACGACGTCGTCAAACACCTGCCAGGAAACACCGGCTTGCTGCAGACGCACCGTGAGCAGGTGGATCAGCCCGCTGCTCACCACGAATTTATCCGCGACCAGCAACGCATTGCGATACGGAATATCTGCCAAACGATCCAATGAATTTTCGCCGAAATAGATCTGTGTTTTGATGTCGAAATGTTTCATGGTTTTCGCCCCACTTTATATCCTCTACTATAGCAAATTATGAGAACATTGTCAATAAATTATCAAAGTTTAAGAGTGTCGTTGTGTTGACTTTCCAAATAGGCTGTGCTACACTTGTTTTTAACAAAATGTTCCTTTTGAAAGGGTGTTGTTAGAATGAAAATTTTAATGATCGGTGCTCATCAGGATGATAACGAATTCCGTTGTGGCGGTCTTGCGCACAAATATGTCCAGATGGGTTACGAAGTTCGTTTCTTGAGCCTGTGTAACGGCTGTGGCGGTCACCACAAAATGACGCCTGCGGAAACCACCGCGCGCCGCGCCAAGGAATCCGCCGCGGTAGCAGAATTGCTTGGCATCCGGTATGACGTGTGGGAAGATATGAACGACTGCACGCTGATGCCCACACTCGAAAATCGCCGCCGTCTGATCCGTTATATCCGGGAATTCTCCCCTGATCTGGTCATTTCTCACCGCACGAACGACTATCATGCTGACCACCGTGCAGCCGGTATGCTGCTGCAGGATGCCTCGTACATGCTGATCGTGCCGCACGAGTGTCCCGATGTACCCGCTATGACAAAAACGCCGGTTATCATGTACAATGAAGACACTTTCAAAGATCCCGATTTCCATGCTGACATTGTGTTAGATATGGACGCCGAGAACGATCTCAAATTGCAGATCGCACACCTGAACGTATCGCAGGTGTATGAGTGGTTGCCGTTCACCAAGGGCTATGAAGCCGAGGTGCCGGAAAGCGATGAAGATCGCTTTGAGTGGCTGAAAGGTCCGTACAAAATCACGCCCGAATCCACCGACGAGGAAATCCTCAAAGCAGATCGCGGCGGCAGCGGATATGATCTGCGCAATGCACAAACCGCTTCCCGTTTCCGTAAAGAACTGATCGAACGGTACGGCAAGGAGCGCGGCTCCAAGGTTCGCTATGCCGAGGCGTTCCAGCTTTGTCCGTACGGCGGCGCTCTCACAGAAGAACTGAATAAAAAACTTTTCTCTTTCTAAACAACTTTGGAGGAACACCTATGATTTTCAACGATTTAGACCGCATCGTCTTTGCCGGTGATTCCGTCACCGACCGCGGCAGCCAGTGCCCCGTCGGGGAAGGGTTGGGTGACAATCTCGGTCACGGCTATGTCCGTATGATCGAAAACCTGCTCGCTGCTTGCTATCCGGAACTACGCATTCGCGTTACCAATTCCGGCATCAGCGGCAACACAGCTCGTCATCTGTTGGAACGGTTTAACCGCGACGTGGTATCCTTAAAGCCGGATTGGGTGTCCATTTGTATCGGCATCAACGACGTGTGGCATCAGTTTGACTGTCCCGCTATGCCGGATACGTGGGTACTGCCCGACGAGTACCGCGAAAGTATAGAAGCGATGATCCTCGCCGTCAAGGACACCGTCAAGGGTGTATTTATTCTCTCCCCTTATTACATCGAGGATAGCCCCCACGACGCGATGCGCAACCGTATGATCGAATATGTCGATATCTGTCGGGAACTGGCAGAAAAACACGGCTGCATTTTCGTGGATTTCCAAGCGATGTATGAACGCTATTTAAAACACCGTCACTCCTGCTCCATTGCGTGGGATCGCGTGCATCCCAACGAGATGGGCGCTACGATGATGGCAAAAGAGTTCTTAAAGCATTGCGACTTCAATTACGAGACTATGTAACACAAGAACCGCTCAACGGCTGTTGAGCGGTTCTTGTATACTCTGTTCCATGGCTTGGTAGATATGACGACACTCGTCAGCCGTGCAAGAGTGAAGAATGCTTTTTTTCGGCATGCCCCACACATCAAACAACCACGGTCCGATCCACTCATGGTAACCGCAAGGATGCGCGCATCCGAGTAGGATCGACAGTGCCGCCGCGCGCGGCGGCATAAAAATGATCTTCATCGGATGCTTGATAAGTGCGAAGATCCATTTCGGATAATGTGCCGTAATATTAGTGAATGTGATACCGGGGTGACAAACCGAGAGTGTCGCCTCCGTTTCCTCTCGGAACAATTCATAATGAGAAAACATCACGTACCGCTTGGCATTGCCGTATACCAGTGACGCCTTGGGGCGGGTCGCAAAATCAACGTCCGCCGCATCGGCTTTGGAAT
>CAYVDQ010000031.1:0-10827 GCA_964450615.1 uncultured Eubacteriales bacterium
AACATCATTTCGAGCAGAGCGAGAACATCATTGTCCGCTTGCGGACACAAAACGAGGTTGCGCTTTGCGCAAACGACGCGATGCATAGCATCACGATATCATTTTTTATACGGATGGAGCAATCCTATACTTGACAATGATTGGTAAATAAGGTATGCTATTTGTGTGTATATATTTGTGTTCGGGGGGGTAGTCGTGACAAAATTTCCCAAGTTTATTACGTTGTGCGGGGCGCTGTTCCTCTTAATTTGCTGTATGATGCTCTACGGATGTCGCAAGACTCAACAGCAAGACGGTGTTTCCAATGTAGGTGGCGCGAATAACACTTCACAGGCGGGTGTTGATTCCGGCGAAGAAACTTTGGACGATGATGTAAACTTAGAGATCGAAACGCACGGAACCGTCAAGACATCGGACAGTACCGCAAAAAGCACAAAACAGAGTACGGATAAGTCTACCGGCAGTACCAAAAAAAGTGCGAAACAAGCTACCCAAAAGTCTACTGACGGCACGGTAAAAAGTACGAAACAGAGTACGGATAAGTCTACCGGCAGTGCCGAAAAAAACACGGTGCAGAATGCCGATAGCACCTTGGAAAGCACGAAACAAAGTTCCGGGAACTCTACCGACGGAACTGCGGAAAGCACAAAACAGAGTACGGATACGTCCACCGACAAAACAACGGTTACCACGGTGCCTACCACACAAGAAGGCTGGACGCCCGAACTTGGGAAAAGGCCAAAGTCGTAATCGTGTCATATACCAATGTATACGATTTTGTTAATCATTCATTTGCTTTTGTTTTTTTGTTTACGATGACGATAACAAAGGCAACAGCGATAGGAGGGACCTACCATTAAAAAGGAATATTTAGAACCTACGATCACTTTCATCTCATTTGTTACCGACAAAAACATCGCAACATACGACGTTGGGTCGGATGGCGACATTCTCATTGATACGGATGATCTGTAGAAAAACCACGTACAAATATCCTAACGTACTTAATTTATTAAAATGAAAACTATGTGAGGTATTTTATGTTTAACTCGAAACACCTTAAAGTGCTCACTTCAAAAGCAACGTTGAGAGCCTTTCTCGCCATTGTTGTTGTGTTGTGTATGCTGGTACTGACGATACCGGCAGATCTTGGTGCATTCCTTGTCGGTGCCGCTGCAACTGAGTGGGATGGCTCACTGCAAGCATTTGATAACTATAGTAGCAGTTATTCACAGTTCGCTAACGGAAAGACTGCTTATAAGATTGCCAATGCAAAACAGCTGGCGTTTTTGGCGGCGGTTTTAAATGCGACCCCTACTCGCACATTTGCGGGTCCGTGTAAGGTAACGCTGGATATGGACGGTGACGGCACAGCGGAGACCACGTACCAATTCCCCGGTACGGGTTATAGTGATGCCAGTACCATCTTAGTCGGTGCGAAATTTGAACTTACCGCCGATATCGATCTGAACGATGTGCAATGGACACCGATCGGCAGCAAATCTCTTCCGTTCCGCGCTACTTTTGAAGGTAATGGGCATACCATTAGCGGTCTGTCGTATATTGATGAAACCACACCTAACGGCAGCAGTGCCGGAATCGGACTTTTCGGCCAAACGGGCAGCACGGCTGTTATTCAGAATCTGCACGTTGAAGGCACGGTTAAAACCTATCAAGCCAATATAGGCGGTATTGTTGGTTTCAGCTCCGGCGCTTTGGAAATGAACAATTGCAGTTTCTCCGGTACCGTTCAGGGCGGCGGCTGGAGCTATAGGGCCAATACCGGTGGTTTGGTTGGCAATGCAAGCTCGAGCAGTACGGTTACGATCACTGACTGTTTTGTTTACGGCGAAGGCACGGCGATCACCGGTAAGACGGCGTCGGGTGAACAAACCGCTGGTTACTATAGCCCGGAAAGCGTTGGCGGTTTGGTTGGCTACGTCGGCGGTGGTTGTGATTTGACGATTACCGGCTCGTACGCCGAGTGTACCGTATCCGGAGCGGATGGTTCGGGTGGACTTGTTGGAACCATTGCTTCCACTTCGAATTTGACGACCGTGCTTATTGAACGTTGTTATAGTGCCGGTAGCCTTATATCTACCGCTCGCGTTGGCGGTTTAGTTGGTTGGGTACGCGATACCTCAAATACAACGACGGATACCACGACGACCACAACCACGGTCGATCTTACAGTTAAAGATAGCTACAGCGTTATGGATCTGACAAACGCCACAAACACGCAAGCGAGCGGCATCATTTCCTGTTCGCGTCCGCAGGACGTTGAGCCGGAGGACGTGACAATTTCGCTTACTGGCTGCCATTTTGCGGGTCTTAACGCGAAACAGCCCATTATGTACTATGAGAGTGCATATTCTACCCTGGGTACCGTGGAACGCGTATACTACCGTGCAGATTCAACCACGGCAAAAACGCATACGCTCCAGTCGTACAGCGGTATCGAGGAGAAATCCCGCAAGGCGTTCATGGATGGGCAGGTAACGGAATTGCTTAATTCTGATCGCGACGTGTGGGCAACTTCTATGTGGGTGGAATATCCGGTGCTTGGCAAGGAGGAAAAACCCTCTTTGTCCGAACTTACCGTGAATGGTGAAACCATCCCGCTTCTCGACAAAGTATTTGAGTATACCGCAACAAACGAGGTCGAGGATACGAAGGAATCCGTGTTGGTTTCCGCAACCGCTGCTCAAGAAGGGACGGAGGTCACGGTAAACGGTGCCGACGCGAACGGCTACGTTGCTCTGGGTATCCCCGGTACAACCAGTGCCATTACGGTTACCGTTACCTATAACAACATCCTTTCCAATACCTATACGGTAAACGTTTACCGCAAGCCCACTCCGTGGGACGGCACTTTTGAGGTGTTTGAGAACTACGAGAGTGATCCTGATACCTATGATCATTATGAAGAATTTCTAAATAAAACAAGGGTGTATGAGATTGCGAATGCTAAGCAGTTAGCTTTTTTGATGCAACTTGTCGCCCTTCCCGCCAAAGAGGGTTTCAAAGAAACCGTAATGGACCTCGCGAGCAATAGAAGGTTATTCAAAGCACAGTATGATGTTGACGGCAACGGTGAAAATAAAACCTATTATTTTGTCGGCGGCAAATATACGGGTTTCTTAAACGGCGTTGAATTCAAGCTGATTGCCGATATTGATCTTGGTGGCGCGAGTAATACCAAGCAAAACTGGTACACGGCTTTTTTGACGGATGGCGCCACCGCCACTCCATCATCCCCGCTTGCTTTTTACGGTATTCTCAACGGAAACGGTCATTCCGTTAAAAACTTATATGTTGAAGGAAATTCGAACTACATCGGTCTCTTCCAAAAGGCGACCTATGGCATTGTTAAGAATTTGACCGTATACGGTGACGTAAAGGGCTTGAGCTATACCGGCGGTATTGCCGGTTCCCTGGAGGGCGGTGCGGATATCTCCGATTGCGGGTTTTTCGGTACGGTTTCCGGAACTACTTACGTTGGCGGTATCGCGGGACGTACATCGCCTTACAGCGGCGCTGCAACCGGTTGTGATTTTATCCTGACGAATTGTTGGACCGAGGGAACGCTTTCGGCAAAGGGTTCTACTACCGCTACGGCTTTGAGCGGTGTCGGCGGTCTGATCGGTCACGTTGGATACCAAACAAAATATGACGGTTCCGTAACATCGGGTGAGGCGGGCGACGGCGGCAATTTGACGCTGAACAATTGCTACAGCACGATGACCATCAGTCCGCGGTCGGATGCCGGAACATCCATGAAAAACGGTCAGGGTGTCGGCGGTCTGGTTGGTCAAAATACCGCTGCTTACGGCAGCACCTCATACACTGTCCCCGGAAAGGTTGTTTACAACAACTGTTATTTTGCGGGTAGCGTTAAGACGAATCCGTTCGGAACCGAGCAATTGACGGCTGACGGGACGAGCAAAGTAACGGTACAGAATGGTTTGTACTATAAAGCGGGATCTGTCACCGATGCAACCCCTGCCGGTGTGGGCGGCGTTGAAAGAAGTGCAGAAGAATTTATCGACGGAACGGTGACTGCAGATCTTAACAGCCGGCTTGATACGCCTATATGGGCAACAACCACGACCGGCTATCCGGTGTTTAGCGACCTTGCCGTACTGCTTGACAGCGCTCTGGACGTGCTGGGAACGTCTATCCGTACCGAGGGTATACAGGCGGTTCGCTTTAAGTTCTCCATCACGGATGCGGCAATCGAAGAAAACGGATTGCAAAAGGTCGGTGTTCTGGCTGCAAAAGCTTCTGATAAGATCGTCGGTGAGCATTTGTATGCGCACAATATAGCACAGGGCACGGATAGCTATTATAAATACATTGATGCTACCGCGTACACCAAGGGCGGCAATAAATTGTCGCTGATTGATGACGGCACAAAATTCTTGTTTACGGCTGCCCTTTATAACATCACGGAGGCCAAGTACAAAATCGACTATATTGCCAGAGCATATGCCACGTTCGTCGATGCCAAGGGCCGGGAGCTCATTCTATATGGCGAAACGATCGGCGAGGAGTATTTCAACTCGGTTTACGATATCGTAGACGGTTTCTTTAATTACCCCAGCACCTATAACATCACGATGAGTGATTTGCTGGTTCTAAAGGATATCTATGACGAACAATTCGCGGAGGATGAGGTTCTCCCGCTTGATGTGGGTCTGGATGTGGATGAACGTTCCGGCGGAGATAATCCGCAGGAGGGCGGTGCCGAAGAGGAAGCGACCGCTTTGCGCGATAAGATCCTGAACGCGGAGGACGTTGACCCTCAAACGTTTATTGATGCCGGTGCCACAGTATACTATATTTCGCCGTCCGGCAATGACGACAACGACGGCACGTCCCCGGAGACAGCCTGGAAAAACGTGGATGCGATCAACCTGCACAACGATCAGATCAAAGCGGGTGACGCGGTACTGTTTGAGCGCGGCGGTATTTACCGCTCGGTGACATCTCTTCTGGCAGAACCCATTCCGGAAGTGGATCCGAGTGATACATCTTTGAGGCCATCGACTCAGCAGATCGTCTACACCAAATCCGGTGTGACCTACGGTGCGTACGGTGATGGTGAAAAACCGGCGATCTACAGCAGCCATAAAAACTATGCGTGGGGGGATCCTTGGAGAAAATCCGACAAGGGTGAAAATATTTGGGAGGTCTACACCCCGCGCAGTGATGCCGGTTCGATCGTATTCGATCACGGTAAGGCAGCCGGTATCAAACGGTTTGGCGTATGGACCGGTGAGACGGATTCAAGCGGTAAAAAAATATATAGTGGGTTTATCACTCCTGAAAACGTGGGCGAAAATCTGACCGAAAACTTCGAATACTACCACGATCACCGAAACGGTGTTTTGTATTTGTATTATGATAACGAGGGTAAAGCCCCGCACGAGGTATATTCGGATATTGAGATCTGTCCGCGCGACGGCGTTTTCTATGTTTCGACAAATACCGAAAACGTTCTCATTGATAATTTGGCAATCAAATACACGGGGTTCTATGGCGTTTCGATTAAGGAATATACCACGGGTGTTACCGTTACCAATTGTGAAATGGGCTGGATCGGCGGCTGCCAGTGGAACTTTGCAACAGAGGCTGAGGGTTCCCGTATCGGCAACGCCATTGAAGCCTGGGAGACAACAACAAATCTTACTACGAACAACAACTGGATCTATCAAGTGTACGATGCAGGACTTTCTCCGCAGGGTACCAGCTCCGATGGTATCAGTGTGTATACCAATCTTGTGATGCGTGAGAATTTGGTGGAATATTGCAGTTATAACATCGAATGGTTTGACCGCAACGGCTATGACGTAGGTGCAGATCACGATTCGCAGTGGAACGGGTATTACATCGAAGATAACATTCTTCGTTTTGCCGGCTACGGTTTTGGTCGTCAGCGGCAGGACGGCAACTACGCCCCCTCCAACATCTGTGGTTGGACCTGGATATACGAGGTCGAAAACCTGCGTGTGACCATCAAAAACAACATTTTCGATTGTTCCGAAAAGAATACCGTGTACTGGCGTTGGAGCGATGATCGGATATATACGAACGTGACGATCTCCGGCAATACGTTCTATGAAAAGGCGAGTGAAAGCGGCCAAACGATCTATTACGGTCCCAAAGGAACGCAATGGAAAGCGACCGATCAGGAAACGCTTGAGGAAGCGATTGCGTGCTTTGATTCTACTCCCAAGCTTGTTAAGTGGTTGAATTACTAACGCCGAATAGTTTACCAATAAAAGCCCCCGCACAGCGGGGGCTTTTTCGTTGTCTTTCGAATGAATTGTAAATTGTTTTGTATACTATAGATAGACTTGACTTATGTGGTAAAAGGTGGTATTATCGCAGTGCGGCAACGTCGGGGGGAGGATCTTATATGTTAGCTGTTTTAGCGTTTATTCCCATTCTGGCAACCTTGGTGTTTATGTTGTTGCTTAATTGGCCCGCTAAATGGAGTTTGCTGATCTCTTTGTGTTTGGCTTTTGTGTTGGGTTTCGTTTTTTGGGACATCCCGATAAGCGAGCTGCTGGCGAACTTAGTTTACGGAATGCTGACCTCTGCGGACGTATTGATCATTATCGTCGGCGCCATTTTGGTAATGAATACCTTGAAAGCATCCGGCGCTACGGCGGCGATCAATCGCGGCTTTATGAATATTTGTCCCGATAAGCGTGTGCAAGCGTGCATTATCGGTTTTTCGTTTTGTTCGTTCATTGAAGCAGCTGCGGGGTTCGGTACACCTGCCGCGTTAGCCGGTCCGTTGCTTGCGTGTCTTGGTTTCCCGCCGATGGCGGCAGCGATGATTACCTTGATTTTTGACTCGACCGCCGTTTCGTTCGGTGCGGTCGGTACACCGGTAACCGCGGCACTCAGCGTTTTGGGGCTGTCGGATAACGCGGCGTTTGTTGCGGGTTTTTCCTTTTGGACCGCCTTACCGCATGCGATCGTGAGCGTTATTCTGCCGTTGATCGTTTTGATGATGACAACCAAACTGTTTGGTAAGGAAAAATCTTTTAAACCCGCTTTGGAGGCGGCACCCTTTGCTTTGTTTACCGGGTTATCCTTTGCGGTGCCGCTTCTCTTGGTTTCGCTGTTTATCGGCTATGAATTTGCGTCGTTGCTCGCGGCGTTGTTCTCGATTGCCGTGACGGTATTAGCGGCAAAATACAACTTCTTACTTCCCAAAAAGACGTGGGATTTTGGCGATCCCGCCGAATGGAACAAGGAATGGCTGGCTACCGGCAAGGTAGCGCCTGCCGCCGATTCTAAGCTGTCGCTGCTCAAAGCGTGGACACCGTACCTGCTGATTGCGCTGATCTTAGTGGTAACGCGTATTCCGCAACTGGGGGTTAAGGATTTTTTGACCGACGGTGCGCCGTTTGTCATCACGGTCAATAATCTGTTTGGATTTGACAGCTTGGACTGGAGTCTTAAATGGGCGTATCTGCCGGGTACGTTCTTTGTGATCGTCGCGTTAATTACCAATCTTCTCCACAAGATGGATAAGAAGAGTATCAAGCAAGCGTGGAAAGATACGGGAAAGCAGGTTTCGGGCGCCGCCTTGGCACTGCTGTTCGGTCTGGCGCTCGTGCAGATTATGAAATACAAAAATGCTGCCGGTCTCAGCATGATGGATGAGATGGCAAATGCTTTGGCTATGGTGGGTAAAGAGTTGTATGTCTTGATCTCACCGTTTATCGGTGTTTTGGGTGCTTTTGTTTCCGGTTCTGCCACCGTTTCAATGAATCTGTTTTCAAATCTTCAATACAATACCGCTACGGTGCTGGAATTGCCGACAGTATATATTCTTTCGATGCAGTGTGTCGGCGGTGCAATCGGAAACATGGTTTGCATCAACAATGCAGTTGCGGCAAGCGCGACGATCGGTGTTACCGGCAGAGAAGGTAAACTGATCAAAATAAACGCCATTCCGATGGTCATTTATGCACTGATCACGGTTGCACTGTTCTACGTCGTGTTAGCGTTCGGTGTCTCACCGGACGTGATGGTATAAAGAAAAAGGAGTGTAATAATATGAGTCATATTACGATTACGAATCCTCCGATGCGCTGGTTATTTAGCGGGTTCGGGTTTCATAACAGTGAAGCTACCATGTCCGCTCTGATGAGTGAGAAATTCAAAAACGAGGTCGCGGTAAAAGCGTTCCGTGAAATTTCACCGACCTTTTCCCGCGTTTTCGCCGTATATGCCGATTGGACAAAGGAAGCAATGGATGACTTTGCCGATTATTACGATCTCACTTTCAGAAAAGCGGGTACGATTCTCTACGCCGTTCCCGGCAGGTTGCCGTATATTACAGATGAAGATAATATAGACGAGTATTGTGAAAAGATTGCCGAGAAATTGGATTACCTTATCAATGAGCGCAACTGTGTAAAGATCAGATATTATTGCGTTACCAACGAGCTCTCGGTAGGGAATACCTATTGTTGGTTTGCCGATCACATGGATCTTTTTAAACAGTATCACGAAAGCCTTTACAAAGCATTTCGTCGGCACAACCTGAACGTTGGTCTGTTAGCAACGGACGTGTCCGGCGCCGAGAATTTCGGGCAGATCGATTGGGCGATCCAGAACATGGACGAAATCACGTATGCTTACTGTGCGCATCTGTATAATTTTAATAGAGAAACACCGCCCGGTTCCTTAAAGGCATACGAGTATTATATGTCGTTGTTCGAGCCCACCGTTGAAAGTGCCAGACGAAAAGAAAAACGCTTTATTTTAGGTGAATGCGGTATTAAAACGCTGAAACCGCTTTCGTCTTCGCCGATGGGAAACGACTCACAGTTTGCCATTGATTACCCGCATCTGGAAAACATCTTTGCGTTGTCCTTCGCGGAACTGGCAATGGCGGTTGTCAACAGCGGATGCTTTGCCGGTGCCTATTGGACGATGCTCGATTATCCCGATCCGTTTATTTGTGAGGACGGGGACACGGCAGAGGAAAAAGCCCGTTATAATGCGGCGCGTTTTTCCGGACACGGACTGGAATTCCGTTATAATAAAAACGGCTTGATTCGGTGGTGCGATGAACAAAAAGACTACCGTTCACACGCCAGTTTGTATACGCTGGGGTATATGGCGAAATTCTTCAAAAAAGGCACGCGCGTTTTTGATGCTAAGTGGGATGATGAAAACGTCCGTTGCTGTGCCGTCAGCACCGATGAGGGCGCTGTGAGTGTTGCCTTACTTAACTGGAAGGATGAGGCAGTGGAAACACAGCTTTCGCTTGAATACAACTGCAAGCAACCGGCCAGAATGTACGTTTACGAGGCAGACAACGTCCCGTATAACGATTTTAACGACTTGCAGCCGTATAGCGGTCTGGTAGATCTTAACGAAGAGAATCTGACGGTTACCTTGCCGCCTAAATCTTTTGTCATTCTGACAACCGATTACGTGGACCGTGTGCCGTCAAAAGTTACGGGCGTTCGGGTGAATAAGAATACCCTGACCTGGAATGCTTCTCCCGATAGCGAACATTGCTACTATCGCGTGTTTGCAGACGAAAAGCAGATCGCCTCGACCGTCGCTCATTATACCGAAATTGCCGATAAAACGGCGAAATACGAGGTCAAGTCGGTTGATAAATGGGGTAACGTTCGGTAACGCATTTTACGATAGATTCCTATAAATACATAACAAAAAAGCACTTGCCAATGGCAAGTGCTTTTCCTTTACATATCCGGTTTAAAACTCGGCATCAGTTGCAGCTTAAAGAGATTCGCTGAATGTTTTTTATCGATGAGTGCTTTCTTTTCGGCATCTTCCATCACACCGGTACGGATATACACATCCAGTTCGGCGTAGGTGAAACCGAGATTTTCTTCATCGGTTTTTCCGCACAAACCGTCGATGGGAGTTTTGTCGACTAACTCTTTTGGCAAGCCTAACAAGTACCCGATTTTTTTTACCTCCGTTACGGTGAGATGCGACATAGGGGAGAAGTCACCCGCGGCATCACCGTAGCGTGTGGAATACCCGACCCAGTCTTCAGACAGATTGCAGGTATTTACCACGCGGCCGTTGACCGACTGACTGACGGCATATAAGGTGGACATGCGAATGCGCGGAGGTAAATTGGTTTTAGCTTGCGCGGAGAGGTTAAGCTCGTCAGGGAGGGAAGACAGCAAGCTGTCTACTGTTTCTTTGATGTTCACAACATAGTGTTTAATTCCCAAATGATTGACAAGCAAATGCGCCATGTCAATGTCATGTTGTTCGCCTTGCGGCATTAAGACACCGATAACGCGGTCTTTGCCCAGCGCTTCCACACACAGTGCCGCCGCAATGGAACTGTCTTTTCCGCCGGAAATACCTACAACGGCATTGCAGCCTTTCCCATTCTCTTCAAAAAACGCGCGGATCCATTCCACACAATCGTTTTTAATTTTCATTGCATCAAACATGATGACCCCTCCAAGAGTACAGATCGTTATTAGTATACCATAAAATTCGGGAGAAGTAAAGGTTGACCGGTGAAAAGTTGCGTGATATAATTCTAAAAAAACGGGGAAGTGATTATATGCCTACTTTGGAGCAGATCGATCCGAATTTTAAGGTTGATACCACGATTGAAAAAGAGGATATTCAATTTTACAATGTGAAGGAAGCGCCGTTTCGGGTGTATGGGTTGTTGTATGAGGATGGCAGATATTGCCGTTTGCCCAAATCAGTTGCCGAAACTGTTAACGAAGGTGTACTGGAGTTTTACGATACCCCCGGTGGCGGTCGTGTGCGCTTTAAAACAAATAGTCC
>CAYVDQ010000032.1:0-10795 GCA_964450615.1 uncultured Eubacteriales bacterium
CATGGATACGACTGACATTAGAAATCCTCCTTGGTTTTCACCTCTACGGGATCTGCCGGCCAAAGACAGTTTTTTTGACCGCATCTCCGGAATCGCCTAAGCGACACCGCCGGAGCAGGGATACCCGTATGCATTTTGCCGTGATATTGTACCACAGTCACAGTAGAATAGCAAGTCTTTTTTTGAAAAAAAGTGATTTTTTTTAACTTCCGAAAATACCGTTCAAAATGCTGTTGTGACGGCGCTTTTTACACGCATCCGGACCGCATAACGACATCGGATGATTCACTAAGATCGTATGCTCCCCTATCACCTCAATCTCTTTCCAACAAATGACGACATCGTCCTCACGACCGAATACCCCCAACAGCTTTGAGCGCCCGTAAATCACAATGGAGATCAACTGTGCGGTACAGGTATCCACCTCAACATCATCCACACGTCCCAATCGCATCCCGTCACAAATGTTAATGACCTCTTTGTTGTGCATGTCCGTTATTCTGCAAATCATTTACCATCACTCCTATACCACCATACTTATGCACCGCGCCGCGGAAAAATGAGTAGTTTCCAATCATTTACTGAATTCCCCCGGCGAAAACAGATCATACTCAGTATGCATGTAAAATAAGGGAGTGACCGACGGTTTGTACAACAAGGTGGAAATTTGCGGCGTGAACACCTCAACGCTTAAAGTATTGAGCGAGCGGGAAAAAATGGCACTGTTGAAACGTACAAAGGATGGTGACAAAAAAGCGCGCGAAGAACTGGTCAACGGCAATCTGCGTCTTGTTCTCAGTGTCATTCAACGCTTTACGCAGCGGGGTGAAAATTTGGACGATCTTTTTCAAGTTGGGTGTATCGGTCTTATAAAATCCATAGACAACTTTGATATTTCACAGAACGTCCGCTTTTCAACCTATGCCGTGCCCATGATCATCGGCGAGATACGCCGTTATTTGCGCGACAACAACGTCATCCGAATCAGTCGAAGTATGCGGGATACCGCTTACAAGGCGATGCAGGCAAAGGAACGCTTGACAAACCAAATGAACCGCGAGCCGACGATTGAGGAAATCGCCGCTCAAATGGACGCACCGAAAGAAGAAGTCGTACTGGCGTTAGAAGCCATCGTTGAGCCGGTATCCTTATATGAGCCGATCTATTCCGACGGTGGGGATACCATCTACGTTATGGATCAGATCGGCGACGGTGACGATGACAGCAGTTGGTTGGATGAGCTCGCGTTAAAAGAAGCTATCCGCAATCTGAACGACCGCGAAAAACGCATTTTAAATCTCCGCTTTTTCAAAGGAATGACACAGATCGAGGTGTCTGCAGAAATCGGCATTTCTCAAGCACAGGTATCACGACTGGAAAAAGCGGCGTTAGACCGCATTAAAAAGCAACTTTGATCTACCCTGCCCGCTCAATATCCCTGCGCAATCGCTTAATGATCTTCTTTTCCAGACGGGATATGTAGGACTGCGAGATACCCAAAAGATCTGCTACTTCCTTTTGCGTATGCTCCTGCTCCCCTCCGATGCCAAACCGCAGTCGCATAATCGTTTGCTCGCGCTGCGACAAATGCGAGACGCATTCAAGCAAGAGATCTCGTTCTGCTTCCTGCTCAACGCCACGGTTTACCACATCCGGATCACTTCCCAAAATATCGGACAGCAACAATTCATTGCCGTCCCAATCCACATTCAGCGGCTCGTCAATGGAAAGCTCGTTGCGTATCTGCGCATTCTTGCGAAGATACATCAATATCTCGTTTTCGATGCAGCGAGACGAATAGGTAGCCAATTTAATGTTTTTCTCAGGACAAAAGGTTCTCACCGCTTTGATAAGGCCGATCGTACCGATGGAAATCAAATCCTCAATACCAACACCGGAATTCTCAAATTTTCGGGCAATATACACGACTAAACGGAGATTATGAGTGATGAGCTGATCTCTCGCCTCATTACTTCCTTCGCCGGCTTTTATCAACATTTCGCGTTCCTCTTCCGTGGTTAACGGAGCCGGCAGGGCATCCGTTCCGTTTATGTAATACACACCCTCGCCCAGCTTTTTCACCTGTAAAGTGAAAAAACTTTTCACCAGTAATGCTAATCGTTGCCACCATTTCATCTTAAAGCCCACCTTCCATTACATCACTACCGATAAGCGCCTGATAGTCACCGCGCCCCAAACTGTTTGACAAGGCTACGTAAGTACCGCTGATGTCCCATTGCCTGCGGTCATTCGCCTCTACCGTCAAGCACCGCGGTACAAAAGCCGGAAGCAATCCGTCCGTTCCGAGCGAACGGTATGGAATCACTCGTATATGCGCACACCTGACATCCGACGGTAGATGTGCGCAGCACAGCACATCTTCATGCTCTTCGGACAAATACGGTCTCATAACCGCTTGTTCGACGATCACCACGGGTTTTCCCGAAAAAGGCTCTGTCAAATGCATGCCTGTATCGTATAACGCACGACACTCGCAAATCCCGTTCCCATCATCAATACGCAGCAAAAACGCATACCCGCGCGGTGCTCGTTTTCGTGTTATGTACTCATATAGGCAGATCGTCGCATAACTGATGACGGCAAACGCTGTCAACATCAAAGGCGAAATATCAAAATACACGACGCCGTTATATGCATAAAAGGCTTCACTTTTCGTAAGTGCCCAAAGAGCTGAAATAACACCCGAAAACAAAGCTGAAATTACATAAAAGACAAGCACCTGTTTTAAAAAAACGGAAACTTTGGAAAATTTAAACGTCATCTTTATCAGTATGCAGGCGCTTATAAAATGCAATACTAATACCAATAAAGTCGGCGCCGCTGTCAAAAAAATCAAGCAAGCACTTACGGCACCGAGTAATGCACCGAGCAACAGTCGCCATCGCTTTGGTGTCAAACGCAATATGTGCGAAGTAGCCGATAGCAGTAAGTAATCGATCACCAAATTTACGGCAATCAGTATATCCAAATATATAATCGGCATGTGATTCATCCTCTCGCTCCCTATTATACGAAAAATCGGATGACGGATTCTGGCGAAGATGCGCGGTGTACAGAAAAGTTTCCAAAATATTGAAAATCATTGTAAAATGCGTTATAATTTAACTATCCTAACGAAAAGAGGTTTTCTCTATGAAAAAGAAAACGATTGTGATCATCCTTGTGATTATTGCCATCATCGGCCTGTTTGTCGGTCTGTTTGTCGGATCATACAACTCACTGGTTGAAGCGGATGAAGACGCGAACGAGAAGTTTGCAACCGTGGATACCATGCTCACCCGTCGCGCTGATCTGATCCCAAATCTTGTCAGCACCGTCAAAGGGTATGCGGCACACGAAGAGGAAATCTATACCGCTCTTGCGGATGCCCGCGCCAAACTTGCCGGCAGCACAACTGCAGATGAAACGCTGGCAGCCAACCAGCAGTTGGAATCCGCGTTGAGCCGGCTTCTCGTTGTAGTTGAGAACTATCCCGAACTCAAGGCCAGCGAACAATTCAAAGGACTGCAGGATCAACTGGAAGGTGCGGAAAACCGTATTGCGACGGCGCGCGTGGATTACAACGAAGCCGTCAGCGAGTACAATAAAAAAATCCGTCGCTTCCCCGCGAGCCTCGTTGCCGGTATGTTTGGATTCGAGAAAAAAGCATTGTACGAGGCACCGGAAAGCGATTTAGATGCGCCGACGGTAGAGTTCTGATACGATGAAAAAAATATTTTGCTACTGTTTGCTTACCCTTCTTCTGCTCACGGTATCCGTTCTTCCTGTAGCGGCTCTTACCGTTTCGGTACAGCCCACCGATCGGTTTTTCGTCAACGATTTTGCAAACGTCATTGACCAAGACACCGAAAGTGCGATGTATGCCGCCGGTGTCCAACTGTATGAAAAGACCGGCGCGCAGGTGGTTACTGTCACGCTTGATACCGTCGATGGAGCGGATATTCAAGAATACGGTGTGCAGCTTGGGCGCGCCTGGGGTGTCGGCGACGAAGACAAGAATAACGGTATCGTCCTTATTTTGGCAATGGAAGAACGCGAGGTCGGCATCTCGGTCGGATACGGTCTGGAAGGTGCCGTAACCGATATGCAATCCGGCATCATTTTGGATACTTACGCTCTCCCCCTTTTCCAAGAAGATAACTTTTCAGAAGGATTAGCCGCTGCATACGATGCCCTTATCAACGAGGTGTATCTGGAATACGGCTTGGAAGCCGATTCGAATTACGTGCCCGTTGACGAGTTGGAAAAGGATTCGATGGGATCCACCTTCTCTTTGATCATTCTCCTTGTATTTCTGTGTATCATCAGCATGACTATACGCCGTACACGGCGCTTACATCCCGGTTTCTTCTTTTTCCCGACCGGCGGTGGCTTTCATCACCACGGCGGTAGTGGCGGCGGTGGGTTCGGCGGCTTCCGCGGTGGCGGAGGCAGTTTTGGCGGCGGCGGTGCTTCCCGCGGTTTTTAATATAAAAAGCGCAGACCGAAAAAACAGAAAAACAGTCTGCGCTTTTTTTGTCGAAAAAAACTCTTTATTTTTGATGAGTAACACTGTATAATGCAATCATCAATTTCAGATCCACGCGGAGGAATAACAATGAACAGTACAAAAGCTATTCTTAACAAGTTGCACAGCGGTGCGTTTGATGCACTTTTCGTAAAGTTATACGGACAGGATGCTGTTGAAACGCAACGCAACCGTTACATAGAGGCTGTCAACAACTATACCGCCCTCTATGGCGAGGAAGCAGATTTGTGGCTGTTTTCCGCACCCGGACGCACCGAAATCGGCGGCAATCACACGGACCATAACCACGGTTGCGTACTGGCAGGTAGTGTCAATCTGGATGTCATTGCTGTTGCTGCACCGACAACTGAAGCGACCATTCGTGTAAAATCCGCCGGGTATAATATGGATGTCGTTGACCTTGCAAATCTGGAGGTGAATGAGGCACAGCGCAATTGTTCTGCTTCGCTGATTCGCGGTGTTGCCGATCGGTTTTGTCAATTAGGCTATACAGTCGGCGGCTTCCGCGCGTATACCGTTTCCAACGTTCTCAAAGGTTCCGGACTTTCCTCCTCTGCGGCATTCGAGGTACTCATTGGCACTATCCTCAGTCATATGTTCAACAACGGCGCTGTCGATGCGGTTGAGATTGCCAAGATCGCTCAATACGCGGAAAACGTGCATTTCGGAAAACCCTGTGGTTTGATGGATCAGATGGCTTCTTCAGTGGGCGGTATCATCACCATTGATTTTGCCGACCCCGGCGAACCGATCATTAAAGCGGTTGACTTTGATTTTGCTCAAAGCGAACATCGCCTGTGTATCGTAGATGTTGGTGGCAACCACGCGAATCTCACACACGAGTATGCCGCCATCACTACTGAAATGAAAAAGATCTCCGAAGAATTGGGGGTTTCCTTTCTGCGTAAAACCAGCTACGAGGAACTTCTCCCGAAGGTTCCTTCCCTGCGCGCAAAACACGGTGACCGCGCAGTCTTACGCGCCCTGCATTTCCTGGGAGATAACGAGCGTGTAGGCAAGGAAGTTGTCGCACTTGAGAAGGGCGATTTTGAAACCTTTAAGCAGCTCATTGTCGAATCCGGACATTCCTCCTTTGAATACCTACAAAACATCTATACCAATTCCGCTGTTCAGCATCAAGAGATCTCGTTGGCACTGGCTTTGGCACAGCATATACTGAACGGCAAAGGCGCTTGGCGTGTCCACGGTGGCGGGTTCGGCGGCACCACGCAGAATTTCGTTCCGGAGGAGCTTGTCGGTAAATTTACCGAAACGATGGAAGCGGTATTCGGGAAAGGCTCATGTCATATCTTGTTCATTCGTCCTTTGGGCGGCGTATGTGTTTCAAAATAACAATAACAAAAGGCGGTGTATCCTTGTGGGATACACCGCCTTCTTATTTTTGTTTTAGCCGCCAAGATAGGCTTTTTTGACCATGTCGCTTTGGAGGAGGTCCTCACCTTTGCCGGACAACACGATCTGTCCGTTTTCCAGTACGTACGCGCGGTCGGAGATCGCCAGTGATTTACCGGCATTTTGCTCGACCAGCAGGATCGTTGTACCGTTTTTTTGGAAATTCTTAATGATCTCAAACACCTGGTCGACAAGTAACGGGGACAGACCCATGGAGGGCTCATCCAACATCAGCAGCTCGGGATGGCTCATCATCGCACGTCCCATGGCAAGCATTTGCTGTTCACCGCCGGAAAGCGTACCGGCAATCTGCTTTTTACGCTCTCCAAGACGCGGAAACCATTCGTATATTTCCTCAATATCCCGCTTGATCTTTGCCTTGCTCTTTTCGGTGTAAGCACCCATCAAGAGGTTCTCGTATACCGTTAACTCCTGGAACACACGGCGGCCTTCCGGCACCTGCGTCATACCCATATGCACGATGCTGTGGCACGGCTTTTTGGTGATGTCTACACCGTTGTAGACAACCGTTCCGCCTTTGCTGGGGATCAAGCCCATGACACTTTGCATCGTGGTGGTTTTACCGGCACCGTTAGCGCCGATCAGGGTCACGATCTCCCCTTTATTTACTTCGAAACTGATCCCTTTAAGCGCTTGGATCACGCCGTAAAACACGGTTAGATCTTTTACTTCCAATAATGCCATGTCATCAACCTCCAATATACGCTTTGATGACCTCAGGGTCGTTAAGTGCGACAGCAGGTGTACCCTGTGCCAGCATGGTGCCGAAATTCAGCACCGTGACCTCGTCGCATAAACCGGAGACGAATTTCATATCGTGCTCGATCAGTAAAATAGTCATGTCAAAGTTATCGCGGATGTACCGGATGATGTTCATCAGATCTTCCGTTTCATGAGGGTTCATACCGGCTGCAGGCTCATCCAATAACAGCAATTTCGGGTTGGTAGCAAGTGCGCGAGCGATCTCCAGTTTACGCTGTTTACCGTACGGCAGATTGCAGGAAAGGTTATTACGCTCATCCTCTAAATCAAAGATGCGCAAAATCTCCTTGGCACGTTCGCGCATTTCGCGTTCACTTTTGAAGTATCCCGGCAAGCGGAACATACTGATGAAGGGATTGCAACGATATTCGGGTTGATTGTGAAGACCAACCATTACGTTGCGAATCACACTCATATTATTGAAAAGACGAATGTTTTGGAAGGTACGAGCGATACCTTTGTGATTGATGACCTCCTGCTTCTTACCGGTGAGATCCTCACCGTTCAAGTAGAATCGACCGGTCGTGGGGGTGTATACGCCTGTCAGCATATTAAATACCGTGGTTTTACCGGCACCGTTTGGGCCGACAAGCCCGTACAATTGCTTGCGTTTGATTTCCAGGTTCAGATGCTGTACCGCGTGCAGACCGCCGAAGGAAATGCCGAGGTCCTTGATTTCTAAGACAGTTTCCGCCATCATTCGTCACCCCCGTCCACCGCTTTATCCGGTTCATAGTTTGTCGGAGTAACATCAACCGACAGCAGTTCGTTCATTTGGATCTTGGTGGGAACACGATCCCACGCTGCCGCATCATCCTTCACCTTGTCCGGCGCATGCTGTTTTTTAAACAACCGACGCAGATTGAGTTTTTGCTTAATCGGCCGGAACATCGGCGCGTTATTGAACAACACGGCAACGATCAGAATAATGGCGTAGATAAGCAGTTTGAGAGCTGCGAGATTACCCGCTAACTCACTTTGCAGAATGAAGTTGATATAAGTGATTAAGGTGGCGGCAACGATCGAACCGGTAATACTGCCCATACCACCAAGTACAACCATAACTAAGATTTCAATGGAATAATTATACGAGAAAGTGGAATACAGGATAGGCGTTGTTTGGTGGCCGTAGATGACGCCTGCCACACCGGCAAAAAACGCCGCAAAAATGAAAACGAACAGTTTGTAATAGGTAACGTTGATGCCCATCGCTTTCGCGGCAATCTCATTATCACGAATCGCCGTAATGGCACGTCCGTGCTTACTGCGGATCAGGTTTTGGATAAGAATTAATGCAATCAAAACAACAACAAATGCCACAATAAATAAGTAAGCCGGCTTGTATGTCTTGGTGTTCATACCCTGTGCGCCGCCGAAATACGGCAGGTTTTTGAAGATGTTACGTACGATCTCACCGAATGCCAAGGTAGCAATCGCCAGATAGTCACCTTTCAGACGAAGAGCCGGCAACCCGATGATAAAGCCGAATACAGCCGCTACTAATCCACCGACCAGCATCGTGATGATAAGCACCAGCAACTGGCTATCAATAACGGGATGTAATTGGCCGGCCACATAACAACCAATATAGGCGCCGACACACATAAAGCCGGCATGACCAAGGCTAAGCTCGCCCAAAAAACCAACAACCAAATTCAGCGATACCGCCAGCAAAATGCTGTACGCAATACGCGTGAGCAGGGTGATCGTTGCACGGGGTAACGCGCCGGCTTCGCTGAGCACGATCATCACGACCAAAGCGGCTGCCACCAGTATCCAGTTGATATGATGATGCAGCTTGAAAGAAGAGCGTTTTTTCGTTAATACCGTTTCCATACGATCACACCTTCTCTCTTCTTCGTACACCGAGCAGACCGATCGGACGCACAAGCAGGATGAGAATCAGCAAGCCGAACTCAATTGCTGTCGTATACGGGCTGAGCACCGGAATACTGGTCGAGATTTTTTCAACCAAACCGAGCAACACGCCACCGATCATCGCACCGGGAATAGAACCGATACCGCCGATAACTGCCGCTGCAAACGCTTTGATGCCGGGCATAGCGCCCAATGTGGGGCTAACGGACGGGATTTGCATTAAGTAGAACAGGCTGGCACAGGCAGCGAGCGATGAACCGATAGCAAACGTGATCATAATAATACGATTCACATTGATACCCATCAGCTGTGCGGCACCCTTGTCCTCCGATACCGCCAGCATAGCGCGGCCGGTACGGGTCTTTTTGACAAAGAGTGTCAGTGCAATCATAATCAGGGCGCCTACCACCAGTGTGATCACAGTGCGTAGTTCGACCTGGAAATTTCCAATTTTAAGGCTGCCGAATGACGGCAGGGTGATCGGCTGCGATTTGGAACCGAAGATTAGCTGTGCGGTTCCCTGCAGGAAATAACTGACACCGATTGCGGTGATGAGCACAGCCAACGGCGAAGCGCTTCGCAGCGGTTTATAAGCGAGTTTTTCCACAACAACACCCATCAGCGAGCAGATGATAATCGCAATCAAAGCTGCCAGCAGGATGTTGCCGCTTGCCGATAATGTAACAAGAATGGCATAGGCGCCGACCATAATGATGTCGCCGTGAGCAAAGTTCAGCATTTTGGCAATGCCATATACCATGGTATACCCCAATGCGATCAATGCATAGATCGCACCAAGGCTGAGACCGTCTAAAATAGTACTCATGATACTCTCTCCTTAGAGATTAAGAATCAGCCGAAAAAAAGACAAGAGTCTGACCGGGAGGGTTTGCCCTCCCGGTCAGACGAAACAGCAAAAATCAGTTTACAGCAACAATCTGCGGGACCTTGGTGCAAGCACCGGAAGCATCCCAGGTCATAACACCGGTGGCGCCGTCCAGCTTGAAGGAAGGATCGGTGATCGCTTTCTTCACTGCCTCACACAGATCACCGGGCTCGATATCTGCATCAGTGATGTTGGCAGCTTTCATAGCGTTGTAGATCGCGTAGATCGCATCGTAACCATCGGCAGCGAACTGGTCCGGAGTCTCGTTGTACTTTGCTTTGTAAGCGTCAACAAAAGCCTTCGGAACAGTGTCGGTGCTGTTTACGTCAAAAGGAGTGATGTAGGAGATCTTGTTGGTAACCGTCTCATCGATCTGATCGGCAACGCCATCCAAACCGTCACAGCCGAACAGAACAGCCGTGCAACCCTTGGCAACACAAGCCTTCGCAATGAGGCCGGCCTCGGTGTAATAGATGGGCAGGAATATTACATCACAATCCTTGAGCGCTTCGACCTGGGTGGAGAAGTCTTTTTTGTTTTCGTTATCAAAGGACTGCTCTTTGAAGGTCATATTCTGTGCAGCCATTTCAGCTTTGAAGGCAGCGAAAATACCGCTGGAATAGGAATCACTGGTATCATAGATCGCACCGATGTTCTTGTAGCCGGCTTCTTTTAACTCAGCCACTGCCAACGTACCCTGGTCGGGGTCACCGAAGCAAACACGGAAACCGTTGTCACGGTCCTCGATAACAGCAGCTTCGGAAGCCGAAGGAGTGATGAAGAACAGGTTGTCAGCCTCGGACTTGGAAGCGAAGGATTTGCAGGAACCGGAAGTAACACTACCGATCGAAATCTGCATGCCGGCATCCATCAGGCTGTCGTAACCGGTTGCCGCATCTTCAGCGGTTGCTTTGTCGTCTTTCATCTCAAACTTGAGATTGATGCCGTTCAAGCCACCGGCTGCATTGATCTCTTCCACCGCGAGTATAGCACCATTGTTAACGGAAATGCCATACGAGGAAGCATCGCCGGTCAAAGGACCTGTTGCACCGATAAAGATCTCATTCGCCTTTTCATCACCGCAACCGGCGAAGCAAGTCACGATGAAAAGTGCTGCAAGGAGCAAACTAACGACTTTTTTCATAGTTATCACCTTTCCATAAAAAGATAAGAATATTATATCAGTACCAAATAGTGCTGTCAAGCAACTTTAAACGGTTTTTTGTCGCAAAACGCAAGAAAACCGCCCCGAAGGGCGGTTTTTGAAAAGCAATTAGTTCTCGCCT
>CAYVDQ010000033.1:0-10772 GCA_964450615.1 uncultured Eubacteriales bacterium
TATGACCGCCGATATTGTAAACTTCGCCCACTCTGCCTTTGTGGATAATAAGGTCGATCGCTTTGCAATGGTCCTCAACATACAGCCAGTCACGAACGTTAAGACCTTCACCGTAAACCGGAAGAGGCTTATCGTTCAGAGCGTTGGCAATCATAAGCGGAATCAACTTTTCCGGGAAATGATAGGGACCGTAGTTATTCGAGCAACGGCTGATCGTTACCGGCAAACCGAAGGTGCGGTGGTAAGCCAGAACCAATAAATCAGCCCCTGCTTTGGAGCTTGAATACGGCGACGAGGTATGGATAGGTGTCTCTTCCGTGAAGAACAAGTCGGGACGGTCTAACGGTAAATCGCCGTACACTTCATCGGTAGATACCTGATGATAACGGGTGATGCCGTATTTACGGCAAGCATCCATGAGCACCGCAGTACCCATAATATTCGTCTGCAGGAAGATGCCCGGATCTTCAATCGAACGGTCCACGTGGCTTTCGGCCGCAAAGTTCACCACAATGTCCGGCTTTTCTTCTTCAAAAAGCTTGTACACGGCTTCCCGGTCACAAATATCCGCCTTAACAAAACGGAAATTCGGGTTCTCCATCACAGGAGCCAAGGTGGAGAGATTACCTGCATAGGTAAGCTTGTCCAGACAGACAATGCGATAATCGGGGTACTTGCCCAGCATATGGAAAACAAAATTCGAACCGATGAATCCGGCGCCGCCGGTAACAATAATAGTCATAACAACCTCTCCTCAAAATCAATGTAAAATATCGATATATTTGCCGTCGAGGACGTCCTTTAAGTACTGACCGTACTGATTCTTCTTCAAAACCTCATAAACCTCTAAAACGTCCTCTTTGGTTATCCAACCGTTAAGATAGGCGATTTCTTCAAGACAGGCAATCTTTCTGTGCTGATGAGTTTCCACCGTCTTAACAAAGTTGGTAGCCTCAACCAAACTTTCGTGAGTGCCGGTATCCAACCAGGTAAAGCCCTGACCCAAAAGTTCAACGTTTAATTCCCCGTTTTCAAGATAAATGCGGTTCAAATCTGTAATTTCAAGTTCTCCGCGAGCAGAGGGCTTCAAATTTTTTGCATACTCAACAACGCGGTTATCATAGAAATAAAGACCTGTCACGCAGTAATTGCTCTTCGGTTTTTCGGGTTTTTCTTCTATGGAGACAGCATGTCCGTCTTTATCAAATTCAACGATGCCAAAACGCTCAGGGTCATCCACGTAATAACCGAAAACCGTAGCGCCTTTGCCGCTTTCGGCATTCTCAACAGCCGCTTTCAGACGTTTCTTAAGACCGTGGCCTGCGAAAATGTTGTCACCCAACACCATGCAAGCGGTATCATCGCCAATAAAATCAGCACCGATAATAAAGGCCTGCGCCAGTCCGTCGGGAGAAGGCTGAACTGCATATGAAAGGTTGACACCAAACTGATGACCGTCACCAAGCAAATCCTTAAATCTCGGCGTATCCTGCGGTGTGGATATGATTAAAATATCCCGAATTCCCGCATTCATCAGAACCGACATCGGATAATAAATCATCGGCTTGTCATAGATAGGCAACAATTGCTTAGAAGTCACCTTTGTCAGCGGGTAAAGTCTGGTACCCGAACCTCCTGCTAAAATGATACCTTTCATCATTACGCCTCCAAACTATCCGTTTTTTTATGTGTGATGTTTTGTGAAACCACCATCGTACAGCTATATATAAAAATACCCAGTGCCGAGTTAATGTAAGGATTAAATATGGAATACACCATAATACCCAGCAAAACGGCAAGCCACACAACTTTTGTTCTGCGAGGGAAAAGACTATCGTTAGAAGTTTTAAATATGTTTACCAAAATAAACACAATGGGTAGGAAATATAAAATCAACCCTATGATACCCATTTTTAACCACATGTCTAAGTAGGAATATTCATTGCCGTCAGGTCTCGACGGAACGGTAAATCCTAATCCATGACCAATTATGGGTGATTTTTTAATGTGTTCAATCGATTCCCCAATGGTTATGCTCCTTAATTGGTCGGATTTCAGCGTAATTTCATTATAATAATTTAATTCATCATTCTCGTTGTTTTCAGGCGTTTGAGGATCCTCGGGTTCAAGCGGATTCTCAGGCTCAACCGGATCCTCGGGTTGTTCGATCGTTTGATCATTATCAACAGGTGGGGTTTCTTCCGCCATGCTTACCATACTTCTCGAAAGCGCATAACCAATATAGTTCGCTCCTGTTGATAAAGAAAATGCTGCTCCTATACCTATAAACAAAATCACACAGGCACAGGTGCTTGAAACAAATTTGATTCTTTCTTTCTTTGAAGCAGAAAAGAATAGGTATACCAATACAACCAGTGCCGCAACAAGCACCCCCGCGTAAACCGATCGAGTATACGAAAGGAGCAAGGCAAAAAGGCAAAGTGCCATAGTTGCTATATAACCGCACTTTTTCCATGCCACTTTTTCACTTGCGAGGAAATACATACTGAATGCACAACCGGCTATCATATACAGAGCACTGAGCATATATATCCTGGGTATGTTTTTGGAAATGTGTGAAATACGGGCAAACTTGATTTGTATTTCAAAATTCGCAATCTGATCAAACAGACTCACATTGGAAACATAAAGGATCAAGTGTACGGTCGTGATGAGTGCCAAAATAAAAGAACCGTAAACCATCACCTTCATAAGCAGCTCGACCTTTTTGCGGGAATTCAACACCACCAATGCCAACGGCATAAAAATCAAATACAAAAAACCGTTAAAATCAATTGAAATAAGTGTGTTCTGATTTTTAACGCCAATTGCAGTTGATATTAAAAACCAAATGGCAAATGCAATCACAGCCCAAATAAATTTGTTTTTAATAATGCGCTTAAAATCAACGATTAAAAGCGGTACACAGGAGATTCCCAACAACAAAAGTGCAATCTGTCGGAAATTTACTATCCCCAGGTCGATAACATTTCCTGACCCCAGAACACTGGCGTCAAACATAACAATGCACAACAAAACCATGGAAAGGTTTTCAAAAAAAGTGATAAATCGACTTTTGTTCTCTATCATATTGGATCCTCTCATGTGTGTGAAAATATCGTTACTTCTTGCCAAAAAGTACTAACCAAACATCGCAAATAAACGATTTCATCCTAAGCGTTCCTGTTCGGTCACTCATATATATCTTGATGATTTCTGACAATTTTTTGTTCTTTAAAGCGTGTTCCCTCTGTTCCAAAAGATTCAGTCGCTTATTCATAACTGATTTCGTGTTGTCACTAACCGGCAACTCTGCTTGCAAAAAATTCGTCCAGAGTTTTTGGGTAACGGCTATGTCAAACAGTTTTCTTTCAAGGTTAAGCAGTTTAAAGATTCGATGTTCCTCGCGTGCGGTATTATTGTCATGACGCCGATGATACGCGCCCACATACTCATATTCATAAAAAGCATTCTTATCCGCGCAAAGACAAGCAAACATAAAATCATGTGCCACGTCGCAATTCTCAATTGACGGCAAAACATCGTCAAAGAAGCTTTTTCTTATGCACATGAGCATTCCCGGCCAACGGTATGCACGCATAATATCCTCTATACGAACGGGTTTGATCTCTTCAGACTCATTCGCCGCAGATTCTACAACGCTGTGCAACTCATTACCCTCTGCATCAATGATACCGTATTTACAACTCAGCAAAGAGATTTCGCTTCGTTGTTGCATGATTTTGGCCATTTTCTCGATTTTATCACATTTCCAAACATCATCCTGATCGGACAGGAAAACCAAATCCGCATCACACAGGGAGACCGCTTTATAAAAATTGCGGATATAACCGAGATTGGTTTCGTTTTCGTAAAGTTGCCATTTGGATTCGAGGTTATATTTACTTATATATTCACGTACGATTTGCACCGTATTGTCTTTGGAACCGTCGTCACAAAACACCACTTTGTCAGGAGAAAGCGTTTGGTTCCGAATCGTATCCAACTGTGCTTCAATGAAACGCGCCCCATTATAAAGCGCTACCGCAACCCCTATAACCACCAGCAATCACCCCAAATTTAATCGTTAAACAGCATGCGCATTCCATAATAAAATGCGGTTTTCGAGATCATAAGAATATAACTTGCCATTTTCTGAGTTCCGCTTAAATGCTGTATTTGATTCTTATACCGACGGAAATTCACTTGCTTCGACAGCGCTATAAAATCTTTATATCCCATCTGTATTGCCGCCTTGCGCAAAGTGGCAATATAATATCTCGCGCTGCCAAATGTGTTAAAAGCCTTGGCGGCGTCCGAAGTGCTTTTCAGCATTTCCTCTTCCATTCGCACAAAGCCGGCTATACCCGAAAGGAACTTGTGCAGACTTCCGCTTCTGCTCAAGGAGCCTTGATTTGTACAGTAAAGATATAACCGATATTCGATTAATGCAACACTCTGAGCCGCCTCAATAACCTCCGTGATAAAGGGCGCATCCTCGCAGTAGCAACAGTTTTCATTAAAAAACAACTTGTTTTTTTGCTGCATATCACATGACATGATCAAGCAGTATACGCCAAGCCAACCTTCACAGTAATGACGCATTGCCTCGGCGGGCGTGATGCTTTTATATTTGAATTCCCCTATGGTATCAATCGGGCTATCTTTTCCCTCCACCAACATTTGATATCCGCAGATTCCCAAATCCGACTTTGATTCGGTGACCGCGCGGTACATATATTCTATGTATTGCGGATGAAAATCGTCATCGCTGTCCACGAAAGCAATCCAATCTGCCGTAGCAGCGCGCAACCCCTCGTTTCTTGCGGACGCTGCGCCGCCGTTTTCCTTACGTATCACCGTGTGCTCAAATGTAACGTCCTTCAGGCTTTCGCACAACACCTCATAAGAATTATCCTTAGAGCCGTCGTCTACAAAAATCGCTCTGAAATCCTGCATCGTTTGTTTTTCCAACCCTTTGATGAGGTTCAAAATACAGTGAGCGCGATTGTATATGGGAACGATTACATCAACCTTTGTTTTCATAAACATAACTCCATGCTGCAAAGTATCACAGTTTTTGCCACGAACCTGTTTCAAAATCATATTTTTTTACAGCTTTCGCCGGGGATCCAACCGCTATGGTATAGGCAGGAATCGTACCCTTTACCACAGCATGTGCGCCGATAATACATCCGTCGCCGATTTCGGAACCGGGTAATACCGCCACACCTTCTCCGATCCACACACAATTTCCTATTTTTACAGGATTTGAACTTAAATCCCATTCATCGGGAGGCGTTGTCGGAGCATCCGTACCGTTGCCGTGATTGGTATCGCTTATAAAGATATTACTCGCCATCAGACAGCCGTCTCCGACCGTAACGCTTTCAGAGGCAACAAAATGAACGTTATCGCCGATTTTACAGTCCTTCCCCAACTGAAGCTTAACTTTGCCGTCTTCTGCACCGAAAATATCAAAGCGGCATCTGTAGCCGGTCGTAAAGCCTTCGTCAAATCTCATTCCCTTTTTTCCGCGTATATACACCGGTCGGCGAACAAGTCGGGCAGGTCTGAAAAACAATTTCGTACAAAGCAGACTCCAGCAATTTTTCAAGAATTCGGAAGGGCTGTAAAAACTGTTCATTTATTTATCCATCTCCTTCACAAAGGATCTGATTGATGATGGAAGCGTCTCCCCAGACGCCGGGCGAATCATATGTCCTGTCAGGGAAAGCTCCGTATTGCAGTTGTATTTTAAGGTTGTGCAGTTTAATAAATTTTTCGGCCATTTCTCCCAGGCTGATCGGTTGTCCCGAGCAACAGTTGATGATACCGCAGTATTTGTTTTGAAGCGAGGCGGCAGCAATTTGTTTTGCCAGCTCATCAACCGAGATGTAGTCGTACAAATTTTTGCCCGAAGTAAAGGGGAATTCTTTTTTTCCTTGTTCTTCCGCTTCTAACAGTTTTCCCAAAACCGAACTGCTTCTGCGATCATCGCCATAAATATAATACCCACGTAACCAGTGAAAATTAACATCGGTATCCTTAACGACAATTTCCATTGTTTGCCGTAATGCGTTTTTAGCAACGCCGTAAAACGACATGGGATTCGTTGGCGTGTCTGCGGTGATAGCCCCTTCCCAGTATCCAACTTCATGCATACTTCCCATAACGGAAATGTTTTTAACCCCGTCATGAATCATTTGCGTCAAAAAGTTCACGTGCGCGGATAAATCGCTGATATGCGTCTCAGCGTTGTGACGGAATCCGTTTCGCCACGCAAGATGTATAAGGGTATCCGGTTGCCCCGCCAACTCATAAATGTTGGAATCCTGAGCAAAAATATCGGCGGATAATTTCGTTGCTTCATCCGGAAGACTGTCAAAGCGAACATCACAGGCTACCACCTTGCAACCCCGTGCAAGTAATTCTTTCACGACATGAGTGCCGATATAGCCGTTAGCTCCGGTAACTAAAACACGCCTGTTACACATATGTTTACTCCCTTATATCAAAAATCTCCTGCACAAAAGAACGCAGACTGTACTTTTGCAAAATCTCCTGCTTTACGGGCACGTACGGACTGTTCCAAAACGCCTCGGGCACAACAGGATTTTCTTTATTAATAACGCAAATATTATTTTCATCATAAAAATCATATTTTGCGATATTTTGGTTCGTCGTAATAAGTTTTTTATGCAAACCGATCATTTCAATAGTTCGCATCGTCAACCCTCGCTGATCAGAATGCTCTACGTCGAGAATACAGCGACTCTCTGAGTAGATCTCCTTTATTCGCGAAGGGCTTATCGAATCAAAATGGATATCCGCTTTTCGGATGTCTTTATAGTCCGGATTCAGCAGCTTGTTATAAAGATACACAAACGGATGCGGCAAAAACAAATAACTAAAGCTGTCTTTTCCCCTCTGTTTGCACTGCATTTGCAATTGCTTCATAATACGAGGACGAGCAGTGTGTGCCGTACCGATAAAAGCCACATCATACCGGTAATCCGCTTTTTGTTCGTACTCAGCCTCATACGCCTTTTGGAAAAACAACGGTCTAAGTTTCAAACCATAAGCTTCCGCATCAAACGGATCAAACGTAAGTACCCGATCATAAAGCCCTATCTTCTTTTCTCCATCGGGTACATTTTCAACAGAATCCCAAAAATACAAAATAAACTCCGCGTTGGGATACGCTTTTCTGAGCAGCTCTACTTCTTTTTTGCCCGCAGCCTCGCTTTTAACCACAAAAACATAATCGTACTGCTTACCGTTATTCTTTTCGATAATTTTCTTGAGATATCGCTGTACAACGGGTTTATAGATCTTTAAGTTCAGTCTTAAGCAAACCTTATGGAAGAAGCTGTTTCCGGGACGCTCGTCATACAGATCCACATCAAACCCTTGGGCACGGATCGCCTCTGCAACACGCTTTTCATATCCAAAAAAAGTCGGACAAAACATTAAAACTGATTTTCTAAATTCATTTTTGCCCAAGGTATCCATTCGAAAATCTCCTCAATCTCACAATATAAACGCTTTATTGAGCTGAAAAGGCATTCATTTCACCGGGAAACAACTACCCAATATCTATAATCAGTGGTATTATAACATGGTGCCCGCGAAAAAACAAGCCCTTTGTCGAGTTGTGTGCCCTGATAATTCTTTGTCAATTTTCGTTGTTGTTTTACGCAAAACGATGTCGTTATCTCTATCTTACTATTTCCCGAATTTCGTTTTAATTTCTACGTTGGTAAAGTTATTCAGATCACACCGTATGTATTTACTTTCGGAAGTGCCCGTGATAGAATGATCTCAGGAAATAAAATCAAACAACGGAGTAACGTGCGATGTCAAACAATACCCTTATTTTCGGCGACAGCTATTCCACCTTTGAAGGAAATATCCCCGAAGGCTATGCTTCGTGGTATCCTCAAAATGAAAAATGCGGTAAAACCGATGTGAAAACGGTCACCGACACCTGGTGGTATCGGGTAATGGAAGAAGCCGACTTGAATCTGGTGTTAAACAACAGTTGGAGCGGTTCCCCCATCGGGTACACCGGCTATAACAACACCGATTGTTCCCGATCGTCCTCGTTCATCTGTCGATTAAACGAGTTGATCGAAACCGGCTTTTTTGAAAAGAACAGGATCGACACCGTGTTCGTGTTCGGCGGGACGAACGACAGCTGCGCGAACGCGCCGCTCGGTGAGATGGACGGCACAGATCTTTACTGCGTCCTGCCCGCCATCTGCCACTTTTTCAAACGGTTACGGGAAACCCTGCCCGACGCCGACGTCTATTGCCTCATCAACACGCATTTAAAGCCGGAAATTGCCGATGCATTAAAAACAGTAAGCGAGCGGCACGGCATCACCGCCGTCGCGTTCGAGCATATTGAAAAAGACTTCGGCCATCCCACCGCAAAAGGCATGCAGGAGATCAAAACAGCCGTCCTCAGCGCCATGTGACCCAATAACTGACACAAAAAAAGCAGCCTTCCGGCTGCTTTTTTCTTTTCATTTGTTATTTTGCTTTCAGCAATTCGCGGATGTCGCGCAATACGTCCATCTCGGTTTCAGCGGGTTCGGCAACAGCTTCCTCCACCGCTTCTTCCTCCGCTTTCTTGATAAGCAATTCTTTTGTCTTGGTCTGCACCGCGAGCAGGATCTTCAGCGCTACGAAAATGCAGAACGCCACGATCAGAAAATCGATCACCGCTTGCAATAAGATCCCGTAGCTGACCGCGACTTCCGCCTGCTCCACGCCGTCCACCACCGTAGCGGGGGTCAGCACCCATTTCCACTCGGTGAAATTAAGGCCGCCGACCGCCAGGCTGATGAGCGGCATAATGACATTGTCCACCAACGCCGTGATGATTGCCTTGAACGCATTACCGATGATAACCGCAACCGCCATGTCGATGACGTTGCCTTTGGAAATAAACTCTTTGAATTCCTCGAAAAACTTTTTCATATTCCGAACCTCCCCTTTAATAACTACATTATAAGAAAAACCGCGTTTTTTGTCAACGCTTTGCCCGTAACCCTCGAAAAAAGTCTTGGAGAATCGCCGCGCAGTCGTCCTCCAGTACACCGCCGACCAATGCGGGCTGATGATTATACGGCAGGCTGAACAGATTGACGAGCGACCCGCAAGACCCCGCTTTCGGATCAGCGGTGCCGTACACCACCCGATCGATGCGCGCATTGATGATCGCGCCCGCGCACATCGGGCAGGGCTCCAACGTCACGTACAGCGTGCAACCCGAAAGCCGCCAACCGCCCAGTGTTTCACACGCGCCGTTAATCGCCTCGATCTCCGCGTGCGCCAGTGCGTTTTTGCCGATCTCCCGCCGATTGCGCCCCGCCGAAACGAGCTTTCCGTCTTTCACGATCACCGCACCGACCGGCACCTCGCCCTCGGCGGCGGCTTCGGCAGCCAATGCCAACGCGCGCCGCATCCAATCGTGATCCGTCATATCTGCCCACTCCCCATACTGTCAAATACGATCACCAGCAGTGCGGCGAGCGCCAGCACCATCGCAGGCGAAGACAGCAGTGTACCTGCCCGCTCGCGTACCTTGAACAGCGAAACACCGTTGCCCACTGTCCTCAAATATCCGGGACGGCGAACAACCGTCAGCACCGCCGCACCGACCGCCGCCACCGCGACAAATACCACCGTGGTGATAACCTCGTCTTGGTCGGGGAAGCATTTTCCGAAAAAGGTTAGCAACACCGACATCAGATTATTGGTGAAATGCAGCAGCACCGCGGGCCAGATGCTGTCGGTCTGCACCGTGAGATACCCCATCACGAGACCTAAAATAAGAGCAAACGGGATCTGCAACACATTGCCATGGAACAAGCCGAACAGCACGGCGGACAGCACGATCGCGAGCCCGTCACCATGCGGGCGCAGGGCACCGAGGATGTATCCCCGAAAGATCATTTCTTCAACAAGTGCCGGCAGTACCGCCGTGTGAACGATATTCAGCAAAAGACTGATAAGCGTCGGTTGCAGCAGATCCGGCATCTCGGGCTCGGGCACTCCCAGCATCGTCAGCCAGTTCATCAACCAGCTTGCCGCCACGTTGGCAAAGATCGCGATCGCCATACCGCCGACTACGCCGATACCGAGCATACCGCCTCCCACCCGCTTCGACGGGAACGGATTCCGTCGGTAACCGCCGATCAGCGCAACCGCCACGGCAGGCACTGCCAGGCACACCACGTACACGGTCATGTTGAGCAACACAACCTTTTCGTGGGTGTTTGCCCACTGCAGGGCACCGCCCAGCAATCCGAATTGCACAGCCACCCTCAGCGCAAGATCGGCGAACAACATCGCCAACAGCATGAACGCTACGAACGTGCTGCTTTTTTTCAGTTGCCGCGTTTCCGCTTGCTCGGGTGTGATAGTATACGGTGGTTGCATGCGCTTTACCCCTTTCTATGCTTCCAGTATATCGCAAATGTCGCACCGACGCAATAAATTTCCGAAAAAGGCTAAAAAAGAGTTGCCATTATGGAGAAAATCAAGTAAAATGGAGTCAACTTTAACGCAAAGGAACGATCATCATGAGTAAGATTCAAATGACGACGCCGCTCGTCGAAATGGACGGCGACGAAATGACCCGCATCCTGTGGCAGGCGATCAAAGAAAAACTCCTTCTGCCGTGTGTGGATCTGAAATGTGAATACTACGATCTCGGCTTGCCGTACCGCGATCAGACCAACGATCAAGTCACGGTGGAC
>CAYVDQ010000034.1:0-10722 GCA_964450615.1 uncultured Eubacteriales bacterium
AACAATCCGCTACGTTAAACACCGGAAACTCAAAAAACAGCACCTCGATAAAATCGACCACGTAACCGTGGATTAAGCGGTCTATGAAATTGCCGAGACCACCCGCCACGATGAGCGTAGCGCTGATGTTAAATATCAAGTGTTTGCGAAATTTGCCGAGCAGCAACACCGAAAGAATCGCCGCCATTACCGCACCGGTAAGGATCAAAAACAACCAGCGTTGCCCTTGCAGGATACCGAATGCGGCGCCGGTGTTCTCCACGTACGTAAACCCTAACAGTTTAGGAATAATCGTAGTGGTTCCGGCATTTTTCAGGCTGAGAACCGCCAGCCATTTTGTCAGCTGATCAACACTGACAAGCGCGGCAGTAATTGCCAGCACCGTAAATTGGAACATGTCGTTCCCCCTTCAACGATCCGTCAGCCGCCATGTGACGGATACGGATATCACGTATTCAGTATTGCCGCGCAACGGGCACATAATCCGGCAGCTTCGCCATCGGTCTTAACGGTGTCGCTATAAGTCCAGCAACGGCAGCATTTTTCGCCGTCTGCGTGTGTGACCGACACCGAAAGTCCCGCGAAGTCACCGGTAAACTCGCCGATGCCGTCCTCACAGATCTCGACCTGCGACACGATCAAAACCGTCTTCAGCAAGTCCTCGATTTCCTTTACGAAATCAAGCGTCTCGCCGTTGCAGAACAAGGTAACCTTCGCATCTAACGAACCGCCGATGACCTTTGCGGTACGGACAGCTTCCAGCGCTTTTTGCACGTCGTCACGCAACGCATGAATACGGTCCCATTTCTCCGCAAATGCCTCGTCCGCCGCAACAGTTTCAGCCTTGGGCATATCATTGAGCAATACGGAACGAACATCGTCTCCCTCAGCGTGCGGCATAAAGGACCAAATTTCCTCCGAAGTAAATGCCAAAATCGGCGCAAGCAAACGCGTCAGCGCGTTTAAGATACGATACATTGTAGTCTGTGCAGCGCGGCGGTCAACACCGTTCGCGGCTTCCACGTACAAACGATCTTTCAGCACGTCCAGATAGAAGTTAGACAGATCGACGACGCAGAAATGATGGATCGCATGGAATGCATCGTGGAATTCGAATGCCTTGTATGCGGCGCCCACCTGCTCGATCACTTGATTCAGCCGCAGCAACGCCCAGCGGTCGATGTCGTGCAGTTTGTCATCCGATACGCTATCCTTAGCAGGATCAAAATCGTGGATGTTACCGAGAATATACCGCGCGGTGTTGCGCACCTTGCGATACGCCTCGGACAGCTGTTTTAAGATATCCTTGGACAAGCGCACGTCCACACGGTAATCGAGGGATGCCACCCACAAACGCAAAATTTCGGCGCCGTATTGCTTGATAACCTCGTCGGGCGAGATGGCGTTGCCGAGCGATTTATGCATCGCCTTTCCCTCACCGTCGACAACCCAACCGTGGGTCAACACCGCTTTGTACGGTGCTTTACCGGTGCAAGCAACCGAGGTCAAGAGTGACGATTGGAACCAGCCGCGATACTGGTCGGCACCCTCCATATACAGATCGGCAGGGATACCAAGTTCCTCACGCTCCTCTAACACGGCGGCATGGGACGAGCCGGAGTCAAACCACACGTCCATAATGTCGCTTTCCTTGCGGAAATGCTTACCGCCGCAATGCGGACAGGTAGCACCTGCGGGCAGGATCTCATCCGCCCCGTGGGTATACCAACCGTCCGAGCCCTCTCTGCGGAACAGTTCGGACACCGCCTTGATAAAGTCACCGTCAATGATGGGCTTTGAACACTCTTCGCAGTAGAAGATCGGAATCGGCACGCCCCACAGACGTTGACGGGAAATACACCAATCGCTGCGCTCACGCACCATCGAAATGATACGGTCCTCACCCCACGACGGGATCCAGCGCACATCTTGAATGGCTTTGACTGCTTCTTCTTTAAAGCTCTCCACCGAGCAGAACCATTGATCGGCCGCGCGGAACAAGACCGGCTTTTTGCAACGCCAGCAATGCGGATACTGGTGAACGATCTTCTTCATTGCGAGCAGAGAACCGGTCTTATCCATATGGATAGCGATTGCCTTGTTCGCCTCGTCGGTGGTCATACCGGCACAGATCGGACCCGCTTCTTCGGTCATACGGCCTTCACTATCCACCGGGACACACATGCCGATCTGCTTGTAGTTTTTACAAATGTTAAAGTCGTCAACACCATGGCCGGGAGCGGTATGTACGCAACCGGTACCGCTTTCGAGCGTCACGTGGTCGCCGACAATAATAAGCGATTCGCGATCTAAGAACGGATGCTGTGCGGTCATCAGCTCAAGCTCGGCGCCGGTAAAGGATGCCAACACCTCATACTCGCTGATATTCGCGGCTTTCATGGTCTCCTCGACAAGACCCTCGGCGAGAATGTAGTTCTCCTCGCCTACCTTCACCACCTGATAGGTAAAGGCGGGACCGAGACAGATCGCCAGGTTTGCGGGCAACGTCCAGGTGGTGGTGGTCCAGATCACGAAATAGGTCTTGGACACGTCCACACCGGCAGCCGACAGTACACCGCGATCATCCTTAACAGCAAATTTCACATACACAGAGTAGCACGGGTCCTCGCCGTACTCAATTTCCGCTTCTGCCAAAGCGGTCTGACATTCGGGACACCAGTACACCGGCTTCAAGCCTTTGTAAATGTACCCTTTCATTGCCATCTCGCCAAACACTTCGATCTGACGCGCCTCAAATTCAGGTGCCAGTGTCAGATAAGGACGTTCCCAATCGCCGAGCACACCCAACCGCTTGAACTGCTCCGTTTGGTTGCGCACATAACCGAGCGCGAACTCACGGCAGATGCCGCGCAGTTCCACCGGCGGCATGGACAAAGCATTTTCCACACCCGCTTTAGCACGCGCTTTAAGTTCAATAGGCAGACCGTGCGTATCGTAACCCGGCACAAACGGCGCTTGATAGCCCGCCATGTTATGATAGCGGACAATCATATCCTTAATGATCTTGTTCAGTGCATGACCGTTATGAATATCGCCATTGGCATAGGGGGGGCCGTCATGCAGAATGTAACGGGGTTTTCCCTCGTTCTTCTCCATGATCTTTTCGTAAATGCCCGCTTTTTCCCACTGCTCAAGCATGACCGGCTCGCGTTGCGGCAATCCGGCACGCATGGGGAATTCGGTCTGCGGCAAATTCAGTGTTTGGTTATAATCCTGCTGTTGCATGTGATAAATCTCCTTTTGGGAACTCATTTCTTTTTTCGGAACAATCCGCGGGACGGCTGATCGTCACCGTCATCGGATTCTTCATCATCCTCATAGATGTCATAGTCATTCCCGAATTTCAGATCGGTAAAACGGGACAAAGGTTTCAGGTCCTCGTCTGCAACTTCTTGCACCGGTTCTTCGGTTACCGGTGCCACCACGATCATATCGCCGTCATCCTCTTGCGGCTCAACGGCAGCCGGTGCTTGTGCAACCGACTCCTCTGCCGCAACGGGTTGCTCTGCCGCTTCTTCCGGCAGCAGATTGATGAGCGACAAATGCTCTTTGTACATTCCGAGCAACTTTGCCTTGAACTGAGCGATCTCGTCTTTCACACGAGCAAGCTCGTTCTTTTCCCGTTCAATATTGTCAAGAAGATCACGCCGTGCCGCATCCGCATCCTGCTGTGCGCTTTCCAAGAGCGCCTTTGCTTTTGCTTCTGCTTCACGAACGATGGCATCACCGGTCCGCTGCGCGCTGAGCAATGCCGAACGAATGTTATCTTCGTCGTTGCGGTACTCTGCCACCTTATCGGCGAGCGCCTTCATTTTCTGATGCACCTCGGCGTTTTCCTGCACGAGATATTCCATGGCCTCAACGCATTCATCGATAAAATCATCCACTTCTTCCGAGCGGTATCCACGCCCGCGGTTAAATTCAACGTTGCGGATATCTTCGAGAGTCATCATCTTGTCTTCCTCGCTTTCCGTTCACAGATATTTATGCAATTTAATAATCAAACGTCCTTTTTTGGTGAGTGGGCCGAGAGCGGCGATCAAAAACCGCCCTTCCCCACGCACCGACAAAACGTCGCCTTCTTTGACCGTATGTGCCACCGCCTCACACGGCATGTGATTACACGACACCAGTCCGGCGGTGATGCGACCGGCCGCCTCCTCGCGGGAGATCCGCAGTGCCGCTTTGAGCACCGCATCCAATCGCGGTGACGCGACCGTATCCTGATATTCACGAAATTCACGGTGCGCGACCACTTCGTCGGTATAGGGGAACACGGCTTGCACCCCTTCCGAACCAACCTTGTTTACCGATTCCGCCAAAAACGGAGCTAAGTCCTCGTCGGAAAACACCACCGTCAACCCGGTGCTACAGACAATATCCCCAAGCTTATCCCGTTTGATTCCCGTTGCCAATAGTGCGCCGAGAAAATCGCGGTGTGACAAGACGGCTGTCCGACGGTACCGAAACCCAATCGCTTTGAGCGGAAACAAATCGGTATCAGGCGGCAAAAATGACGGAAACACTCCCAAAACAGTGCGTTCCGCATCTTCGTATCCACCGTAAAACAGAAAGGACAATGCCCCCTTTTCACGCAAGACGGCTCGTGCCACCGCCTGCCGGTGTTCGTCTAAGAAGCCGACAAATCGGGGACACGAGCGCATTTCACACAATTCACAGGCATCGTCGATGCGAGCACGTAAAAGTGCGTCCTCCTCCGACAGATCAGAAGTAAAGCCCATTATTCTCCAGCTCGTCTAACAAATCACCCATAAAGCCGACATTGTACGGCGTAATAATGTAGGTACAGTTAGCAACCTTTTTAATCTGACCGTTGTTGGCATACGCCACGCCGCTCAAGAAGTCCAAAATGCGGCGTGCCACATCCTTGTTGGAAGATTCTAAATTAAGCACAACCGTGCGCTTGGCGTTCAAGTGATCCGCCACCGCACTGGCATCGTCAAAGCGCTCGGGCTTTACCAACACGACCTGCAACTGCGCCGTCGCGTGGATATTGACAACTTTGTTGTTTTTGCGCGGAACATCCTCAATCTCTTTTTCGGGAGAGCGAGAAACAAACTCCTCGTTCTCCAGACCGATGGTCTCCTCGTTCTGATCGCCGAACAATCCTTCCAGCTTGTCCAAAAATCCCATTTTCAGTTCCTCCTGCTCATTTATACTGTCTTTCGCCGAAGATCGCTGAACCGACACGAATCAAGGTGGATCCCTCCAGCACAGCCTCCGCAAAATCAGAAGACATACCCATGGACAATAATTCCATACTACCATTATCCACTTTTTTGCCCTGAATGTCAATAAACAGTTTATGCATTTTAGAAAAAATCGCACGTTTTTCCGATTCTGTGTGAAAAATCGGCGGAATTGTCATAAGTCCTCGCACTCGAATACCGTCGAACACGCGAATTTCATCCAACAATTTGGGCAAACCCTCGGGGTGGACACCGCTTTTTGATTCCTCCCCGCCGATATTCACCTCGACAAGCACGTCCATCACGCCGCGCTCGGTCAACTTCGCCGCATCCGAAATAGTTTTTGCCAGGTGTGCGCTGTCCACCGACTGAATCATATCCACCTCACCGACGATCCGCTTGACCTTGTTGGTCTGCAAATGCCCGATCAGATGCCGTTCAACACCGTCTAAATGCAACGCATCACGCTTGGAGAGATATTCCTGAACGCGATTTTCACCAATGCAGGTAACACCGGCATCCAACACCACGTTGATGAGTTCCGGTGCCACCGTTTTGGTAACCGCCATCAGAGTGACCTCCTCGCGACGGCGACCGGCGGCCTCGCAGGCAGCACATAGGCGCTCCTCCACAGCGTTTAGGTTATCCAGCACACGCTGCTTGTCAACGGACAAGTTTGCCGTCATACAGATCCTCTCCTTCTGTTACGATGAGATCGTACAGCTGCACGTAAGTTTTATCGTCCTTGATCTCACAAACCGAGTACCGCTCGGTCTCGTTGTGATGCAATACCTGTATCCGCTTAAACCGCAGAATATTACCGTCTTGAATATACACACCGGCCTCTTGTTGATCGTTGAAATAGATCGACTCATCCGGCACCACAATACCCTCGTACTGTGTTAATCGGATTTCGATCTGCTCACGGCGCACCGTGGACAACGCACCCGACATCTGGGTGCACTGAAACACAACCGCCACTTGATCGTCTGCGGCCTTGTTAAGTGCCACCACCGTCATTTGCAACGGCTCGCTTTGTACGAACGGCATACACACCGCGAGTTGCATACCTTTTTTTAGCGTTACCACGCTCTCCAGCGGCAATACACAGGCAAGATGCCACTCGTAGTCACCCACGATCTTACCGACAAAATTCGTTTCATTTACCTCTGGTTGCAAGGTTATTGCCTGTTCAATATCGCTCACGGTGAGCGACTGTGCATCGTCGGTTGTCAACAGTGCTTCAAAGCCGTCTGCGGACCCGACAAAGTAGCCCGCAACCGGCGAAGTAACCGTAGCGGTTGCCGGTTGAAACGACGCAGCAAGCGCTGAGCGCCGTGCTTTAAGTTCAGACAGCCGCGCATCAAAGTTTTCTTCTTTTCCAATGGTGAGCTGTTTTTTGTTCAGCAACGTCAACACTTTGGAATGCAACTCGTTGATCTCACCGTAAGCCGCCATCTGCGCCGATCGAGAGATCGAAAGCCAGGTTTGGTTAATCTGCTGATTGATGCTGTTTAAACTCGCCCGATTACTGGATCCTTGCGCGTTGATGGAGGCAAGCGAGGCAATCTCTTGATCGAGAAGATCCAACTCCTGCTGTGCCAGCGCATCGTCCGCGCTCGGATACACATGGGCGATAGCCCCGTTTTTGGAAATACGGTTGCCGTCTTGAACCGTGTAAAAAACATAGCCGTCCGTCTGCTGACGGATCACCGATTCACTGCGATATACCACACCGGTTGTTTTGACCGTATCGTAAGCGATCTCCTTATCGGCGGTAATGGTCTCAAGCGATGCCGAGAAGATCAGATATCCTTGCACGCCCACGTAGATAATGAGCAACAACGATAACAAGACGATCAAAATACGTTTTGTCGTTTGATTCAAGTCGTCACTTCTCCTTTCGCAAAAATGTTTCCACCAACGCCATCGCCTGCTCCCGGCAATCGACATCATCCATATAGACGGTCGTCATCCAATCCTGATGTCGGAACCACGACAGTTGCCGCTTAGCATACCGCCTGGTCCCCTGCCGAATCGCATCCGCCGCCTCGGCAAGTGTAACGGCACCCGTCAGATACGGTTCTAATTCTTTATAACCGATCGCCTGCCGCACTGTATCGGTGTTCGGCTGTTCCCGCAACCAACGAGCTTCCGCTTCCAACCCGTTTTCCAGCATCGCGGTCACGCGGCGATTGATGCGGTCGTATAACCGCTCGCGGTCACGGAATTCCAGCCGCAACCCACACAGTGCATACGGCGACCCCGCTTTGCGCGACTCCTCGTTTTGCCGCGTGATGGTGCGTCCCGTTGTTTCAACGATCTCCAGCGCGCGGATAATGCGGCCGTGATCGTTCGGGTGCAAACGCGCCGCCGTTTCAGGATCAAGCTTTGAAAGCTCGCCCAGTAACACGTCGCCGCCTTCGCGTGCAATACGCTCGCGCAAACGATCGCGCACCTCACGGTTTTTAGGTTGTTGTTCATACGAAAGATTTTCGGTCACCGCCTGTATGTACAGACCGGTACCGCCGCACAGCACCGGCAGTCTGCCGCGGCTGTGTACCTCCGCAATCGCGCGGTGTGCCTGCCCGGCATATTTTGCCACGCTGTACGACGCATCAGGCGGCAAAAACCCCATCAAATGATGCGGAACGCCACCTTGCTCCTCTTCGTTCGGCCGCGCCGTACCGACACGCAGCGTGCCGTACACTTGCATTGAATCGGCAGAGATCACCTCACCGCCGAATCGGCGGCACAGCTCGACCGCCAGAGCGGTTTTCCCCGATGCCGTCGGCCCCGCGACCACGCATAGCGGGATGCGGTTGTTAATGTTGGTCATACGATCCGTCCAAACTGTTTTTCAATTTCCCGTGCGGTCAGTTCAAAGCAAACCGGCCGACCGTGCGGGCAGGTGCGAATATCATCGTTGTACAGCACGCGCTGTGCCAGTTGTAACAATTCTTGCGGTGTGCTGCCGTCCCCCGCTTTCACAGCGGCACGGCACGCAACGGAATGATAGATCCAGTCAAGCCGTTCGGTCGTGATCTCACGTTTGCCGGTGAGCAACCCGCCCGCAATCTCACGCAAGCTTTCGGTAACGTTACCGTCCGAGAGCATCATCGGCACCGCACGCACCAAGAGCGTGTTCCCGCCGAATTCCTCTAACTCAAATCCCGCTTGCTTTAACTGTTCGCCCGCCTCGGTCAGCGCGCCGTATTCCTCACGGCTGAGCGATACCGACAACGGCGAGAGCAGCATCTGCGCTCCCTCAGCAGCGGTTTCTTTCAGTTGATTGTATAATATCCGCTCATGCGCGGCGTGTTTGTCAATAAAATAGACCGACCCGTGCCACTCTGCAATAATGTAAGTGTGCAACGCTTCGCCCAGTAACCGAATCGGCTCGGGCTCCGCTTGCGCGATCGTCTGCTGCACCGGTTCGGGTTCGCGTTGTGGCACCGACACCGGCGGCGGAGCGGGTACGTCCTTTTTGACCGGCGCTGTAAAGAAACTATCCATAACCGACGTGCTGTCACGCATCACCATCGGCCGTCCTTGTGCGATCGGCTTGGGCCGTGCAACGGGAGGCGGCGTCGACAGCGGTGCCGACGGCGTTTCGGTCACGCGACGCGCAATTTCTCCGGCGGGGGTGGGAGTTACATACTGCGGCTTTGGCGGCTGTACCACCGGCGTCGGCAAAGTAGCTTTCAGCGGTGCGCTGTCGCCCTCTAACGCCGAGCGAACGGCGTGATATACCGCATCAAACACCGGCTTTTCGTTGACAAACCGCACCTCGATCTTGGCGGGATGCACGTTCGCATCCACCGTTTCGGGCGGCATGTCCACACACAACACACACGCGGGGAATTTCCCCACCATGATTGAGCCTTTGTACGCCTGCTCAATCGCCGCCATCGCGGTACGCGTTTTCACGTACCGTCCGTTGATAAAGAAATGTTGCATCGTACGGTTGGATCGCGCGCCTTCCGGACGGCAGATATATCCATGTACGTCTACACCGCCCAAGGTGTACTCAACCTTCGTCAGTGTTTTGGCAAATTCACGGCCGAGAACCGCGCTGATACACGCATACAGATCTCCGTTGCCGGGTGTTAACAATTCATCGCGTCCTTCGCGGATAAATCGGAACGAGATCTCGGGATGTGACAACGCCAGGCGATCCACCACCCCGGCAACGGCGTTGGCTTCCCCCACGTCCTTTTTCAGGAATTTCATACGCGCAGGGACATTATAAAACAGATCCCGCACGCAGATAGTCGAACCGCGGGGACAACCGACGTCGGACAGTTCGATCTCTTCGCCGCCCTCAATCACGTACCGCGTACCGGCAAGCTCCTCCTCGGTGCGAGTGACAAGCTCGACGCGCGCCACGGCGGAAACCGACGCGAGCGCCTCACCGCGAAATCCCAGTGTTGAAATGGTATTAAGATCTTCCTCCACGCGGATCTTGCTGGTCGCGTGCCGCAAAAATGCAGTCGGTACGTCTTCTCTGGAAAACCCGCAGCCGTTGTCGGTGATCCCGATATACGAGATCCCGCCGTTCTTGATCTCTACCGTAATGGTGGTGGCACCGGCATCAATGGCGTTCTCCACTAATTCTTTCACAACCGAGGCCGGTCTCTCGACCACTTCGCCTGCGGCGATCAGTTCCGCCGTATGTTTATCCAACACTTGTATTTTCGCCATAATCCGTGCCTCCTCTCGTTAGTATTGTTGCGCTTCTCTGTGTAACTCGTATAACGTCTGCATTGCCTCAATGGGTGTCAGGACGTTGACGTCCAGTTCCTTTAAGCGGCGGAGCAATTCACTGTCCGCCATCGGCAATAATGACAACTGATCGTTCTCCTGCTCGGCAGTTCTGCTGCCGCGGCGAGCAGTCGGCTGGGTGCCATTATCAAGTTCTTTTAAGATTGCCTTTGCCCGCACCACAACCGAATCCGGCACACCGGCAAGTTTGGCAACCTCAATACCGTAGCTGTCGTCCGCCGGCCCGCGTACAATGCGGCGCAGAAACGTTATGTCGTCGCCGTGTTTTTTGACCGCGACGTTATAGTTCTTCACGCCGTCCAACTCGTCCTCCATGACCGTCAATTCGTGGTAATGAGTGGCGAACAACGTCTTGGCGCCGACTTTGCGCGGATCGGCAACATGCTCAAGCACCGCGCGCGCAATGCTCATGCCGTCAAAAGTGGAGGTGCCGCGTCCGATCTCGTCAAATACGATCAAACTGTTTGCCGTCGCATTCTGTAGGATCGATGCCACCTCGCTCATTTCCACCATAAAAGTGGATTGCCCCGATGCCAGATCGTCCGATGCGCCCACACGTGTAAAGATGCTGTCCACAATACCGATGGTCGCACTGTCCGCCGGTACAAAGCTACCGATCTGCGCCATCAGCACGATCACGGCTGTCTGCCGCATATCGGTGTATTTACCCGCCATATTCGGGCCGGTGATGATTGCCACACGATTG
>CAYVDQ010000035.1:0-6012 GCA_964450615.1 uncultured Eubacteriales bacterium
AAGAAGCAGAGTGACAAGCGAAAGTTAGGTGGATTGTCTTGAAAAAAATAATTTCAGCTCTTTGCGTTGCCATACTGCTGTTTGCCAGTTCGGGCATTGCGGCTTCGGCGGATTCCTTCACTCGTAAAGACGAGCCGAATTCTTCTACTACGCAGGCGCTTTCTCGCGAACTGTACGCAGCAACGCGTACGATTTCCGCAACAGATTTGGGCCTTGAGGATCCGCTTGAAGAAATTTCCGATCTGTTTTGTACGGCAAACGGCGATATCTACGTTCTGTTGGGTGGTTCTTCCAAGATCGTTGTCTTGAATTCTGATTACACCTTAAAAGAAGTCCTCACCGCGTATGATGCAGACGGCATGGAAATCGATTTTTCGGATGCACAGGGCGTTTATGTTGATACCAATGGCGATGTATACATTTCGGATACACAAAACGGCAGAATATTGGTTACCGATTCCACCGGTTTGTTCAAGGAATCGTGGGAGTTGCCGGATTCGCCGTTAATTCCCGACGACCTTCTGTATCAACCCACGCGATTTATCAAAGACAAAGACGGCTATGCGTACATCATCAGCTTAGGCTGCTATTACGGTGCCTTAGCCTATTCCCCTGAGGGTGAATTTATGGGCTTTTTCGGTGCAAACCGCGTAACCGCAACAGCACTGAATACGATTGGTTACTTGTATGATATGATTACCAGTAACGATACGAAGAAAGCGGCCTCTACAAAGGTCCTCCCGTATTCCTTTGTCGACATGGCGTTGGATTCCGATGGCTACCTAACGGTGTGTTCCGGTAAGACAGCTGCGTATTCCAACGGTACAGGTCAAATTCGCAAGATCAGCTCCGGCGGTTCCAATATTTTATTGAAACGTCAGACCGATGGTTCAACCGTGGCAGCAGATTCGCTGAATTTCGTAGAGAAAAGTGTTTCCAGCAAAGCAGGTAAAAACCGTGTGCAGGATCTGGTTGCGCTTGATGTAAGCGCAGACGACTATATCTTTGCATTAGACAAAGTGTACGGTTTGATCTATATATACGATAACACCTGCAACCGTCTCGGTACGTTTGGCGGTGGTGTCGGTGCCGGAACGGAGCTTGGCGAGTTTGTTACACCGTCTGCAATGGCTCTGCACGGCACTTCGGTGTTGGTTGCCGATGCAAAGACTGAGCAGATCACGGTATTTGAGCAGACCGAGTTCGGCGCTCTGTATTTTGAGGCACAGTCGTTAACCTTGAAGGGTGACTATATTGAATCTCAACCGTTATGGGAACAGGTTGTCGCGCAGGATGCCAGCTGTCAGTTAGCCTATCGTGGATTGGCAAACGCCGCTTACAGTGCCAAAGACTACAAGGCAGCTTTGGCGTATGCCGAGAAGGGTTTGGATTATCCGACGTATGATTTGGCATGGCAGGTCCTGATCAAGGAGTTCATAGCCCGCTATTTCGTTTGGTTCTTTGCAGGCGCAATTCTTTTGGTTGCCGGACTTGCGGTGCTGCTTGTTCGCTTGAAAAAACGTAACCGGCCGTTGATCCAGAACGACAAAGTCAAGGCGCTCCTTGAGGTGCCGACACACCCGTTCCGTGCTTTTGAAGACATCAAATACAAGAAACGCGGTTCTTTGCTGATCGCACTGATCATCGTCGTTCTCTTCTTCTTCTCCAAAGCACTGGAGGCTACCTCGACCGGTTTCTTGTTCTGTAAGAACAGCGCTCAGACCTATAACATCATCTACACGTTGGCACAGACGGTCGGTTTGGTCCTCTTGTGGAGTATTGTCAACTGGTTAATGTGTTCCTTGTTCTCCGGTAAAGGTACTCTTAAGGAGATTGTGATTGTAACAGCGTACTCACTGTTACCCCTTGTCTTGTTTACGTTTGTTTATGTGGGTCTTTCCCACATTCTCCCGCTTTCAGGCGGTGCGCTCATGAGCGGCATCCAAACGGTACTGTTGATTTATACTTTTTACCTGTTGGCTGTCGGTATGATGGCGATTCATGAATACACCTTCCCGAAATTCCTGATTACCGGTGTGGTAACATTGGTTTGCATGATTTTAGCGATCTGCATCGGCTTTATCGTGGTTATCCTGCTTCAGCAGTTCTGGAATTTCTTATACTCCATCTTCATGGAGATAGTGTTTAGATAATAGCATCTGAGTGTGGCAATTGATTTTCCTGTATGAAGGATGTGCAGTATGAAAAAGTGTGTATTATTTGTGATGTGCTGTATTCTACTTCTCTCGATGGTAGGGTGCAGTTCATCCAAAACAGAGGAATATCCCGTTTATGATGAAAATGCAACGATTTCCAACGTTGCGAGCGGTGTGGTAGCTTCCAACGCCGCCTACGATCTCATTTGGGATGAAACCGCGTATTGCGTGATGCTCCGAGATGTGCAGACCGGCTATATCTGGTCAAACATTCCGTATGAATATCTGCAAGAAGGCGGTTTAAACGCAAATATAAACTCAACCGTCAACATTACGGCCGTTAAGCAGGCAAACTTAACCAAGGACACCTATCGCAGTTACTCGGATGCTGTCGAAGGCGGCAAGGTATCTTGCGAAAAGGTTGAGAACGGTGTTCGCGTAACCTACTATTTTGAAACCGCGCAAATTTCTGTTCCGGTGATTTACACGTTGGGTACTAACTCCTTGGATGTAACGCTTGATGTGCAGAACATCGGCGAAGGGGAGGAGTACAAAATCCTTTCGGTTTCCGTTGCGCCGTTCTTGTGTTCGGCGCTTAACGAGAACGAAGGTTCCTATGTAATGGTCCCGTCCGGCTCAGGTGCCTTGATCTACACCGCGGAGGACGTAGAAGGTACTCGTAAATATAGCGCGCCTGTATACGGTCGTGACCTTTCACAGGCATACTTTGAACTCATCGTTGACGAAGAAGCACTTCGTTTACCGGTTTTCGGTGTTAAAAACGGTGATAACGGTATGTTGTGCGTGATGAAAGACGGAGCGGAATCGGCAACCGTTGAAGTGGAAGCCGGAAATAGTCGTACCGGTTACACAACGGTATACCCGACCTATTATGTTCGCGGTTACGACGAACTGCGCACCAGTTCTAGCAACAAATCGGTTCTCGGTGGTGGTGACTACTATTCCGTCTCCTCTTTGATACGTACGTCTATAAATCCGACGTTGTCCTACTTCCCGTTGACGGGTGAGGATGCGGATTATAACGGTATGGCAAAATGCTACCGTGAGTATCTGGAAAGCACGGGCGGTTTGATCAAAACATCTTCCGGAACAAACTATGGTTTGACCATTCTCGGCGGCGCGCAGGTCACAGATTCTGTTATGGGTATCCCGCGCAACAGCACGGTTGCCGCGACCACCTTTACGCAAGCACAAACCATCTTGAGTTCCTTGATGGAAAGTACGACCATTCAGCCGACCGTTCGTTTGGTGGGCTTCGGTGATCGTGGTGTCAACCCCGGTAGCATAGCGGGTGGCTTCTCGTTTGCCTCCGTTTTCGGCACGAATGCTCAGCGTGCGGCATTGGAAACGTATTGTGCGGATAATGGTATTTCCTTGTTCTCGGATTTTGATCTGATTCGTTTCAGCATTTCCGGCAACGGTTTTTCCACAATTTCAGACGTTGCGCAGAGCGCCAGCTTACGTAAAGTAACCAACTATCCAACCGGCACACCGCAACGCGAGAAAAAGTTGGATTACGCATATAAGCTTTTGAGCCGTAGCCAACTGATTCCGGCTTCCCAGAAACTGCTCAGCGCGACAAACAAGTTAAACGTTTCCGGTGTAAGTTTGATGACACTCGGACATGCAGCCTATTCCGATTACTCTGATTCTGCCTACGCTGTGAAGAGTAACACACAAACCGATGTATCGGCGATCATTAGCGCTTTCATAGAAAGCGACCATGCCGTAGCGGGCGGCCCGAACGCCTATTCTGCGATCGCGTCCTCTGTGGTGTTTGATGTTCCGACTGACAATGGCGGCAATTTCGCTTTCGATGCAGAGATTCCGTTCTACGAATTGGTATTCAGTGGAACAAAACCGATCTTCGGCGAATCCATCAACTTGGCTGATGATATGAATCGCGCTATTCTCAGGACCTTGGCCTATGGCGCTAACTTAAGTTTCTCTGTGCTGTACGAGTACGACACAGACTTCACTGAAACCGACATGCTCTACACGGGAACGGGTGCTAATAAATTGTACGCTTGCAGTTTTTCGGCAAATGAAGAACTGATCAACAGCACCTTAGCAAAATACGGAGCACTGTATGAGAAGCTCAATAACGCGAGCATGGTTCGTTACACTGCGTTGTCGGCTTCGGTTACCGAAACCGTGTTTGATAACGGTGTAACGCTGTATGTTAACCACAGTGGTAGTGTTGCTGATTCACCGGTCGGCGAATTGGCTGCCTACGAAGTGCGCTATTGATGAGAGGAGGGAACAAACTATGAAACCTTTTTGGCAAAAACAAAGCGGCTTGGTTGCCCGCCGTGAACGTATGGGTTACACCTTTGTTGCTCACTGGGTAGTAGGTCTACTCTTGTTCTTCCTTGTTCCGCTCGTTACCTCCTTCATTTACGCATTTTCTGATGCGAGAATTACTGAGGACGGTTTGCAGACGACCTTCGCCGGTTTAACACATTTCAACTACATTTTAAACGTTGATGCCAGATACGTGGACAATCTAACGAGTTCGTTAGGCTTGATCGGTTACACACTTCCGCTCGTTTTGTCGTTAAGCTTGATTTTGGCAGTGGTACTTAATCAGCAATTTGCCGGTCGTACCGTTTTTCGTGCGATTTTTGCATTGCCGATTATTATCGCTTCTTCACCGATCATTGATCTTTTGTCCGGCAGTTTGGTAAACGCGCCCATTTTCAACCTGACAAGTAGCAGTGGACAGGAGGAATACGGTGGCGTTATCGACTTCCAAAGTATTTTGCAGAGTCTGGAACTGCCCGACCAGATCAGCACGATGTTGGGGAGCTTGTTAAGCAACGTTTTCAGCATTATTTGGAGTTGCGGTGTGCAAACGATACTGTTCTTAGCAGGTCTGCAAAGTATTCCCGCACAGCTGTATGAGGTATCTAAGATCGAAGGCGCGAACAAATGGGAAGAATTCTGGATGGTAACCGTTCCGAGTTTGCGTCATGTTATCACGTTGGTGTTGATCTACACGATGATTCAGCTGTTCACTGCCACGGACAACCCGCTGATGGTTCAGGCGTTTGAGCTGTTACAAGATAAACAGATCTACGACCAAAGTTCCGCTATGCTGTGGCTGTATTTCGGCATTGTTTTAGCGGTCATGGGTGTGGTTCTCGGTTTGTACAACCGTCTGTGCATCCGCAAATGGGAATAAAACATTTCTGTTATCGCAATGTAAAAAACCGATGCGCTTTTGTTGGCGCATCGGTTTTTCCTTGTTTTGTGATGTGAGATGAAAATATAACAAGAAATCTCACCAATAATCCTCTACAAAAAATATGACGATAGGTATTGCATTATGTTGCTTTTAATGTTAAAATTAGCTTGTATTAGTTTTTTCGTGGATTCAATATAATATTGATGGAATTGAGAGGGATATGAGATGAAAAAGACCGGTAAACTTTTGGTAATGTGTTTGATGTTGATATTCCTGATCGTTTGTATGGTACTTGGCGGTTGTAAAAAAACAGAGCAGCAAGACCCCGAAACGGGCGCTGACACCACAACGACCACCTTGGAACAAAGCACCGATGTGACAACGTCTCAGCAGTCCGACGAAGAGGGTGACATGCCGGATGATGACGACGATGACGACGGTGATGATGTATTCAAACCGGAAAGCAGCAAAACGTCGAGTACCGGCGGCAGCAGTTCTTCCGGCACCAAATCTTCCTCTACCAAAACAACAAGTAGCACTTCACAGAACCAGTCCGGCGGAAATGTCTCGCAGAGTCAGTCCAGCGGAAATGCCTCGCAGAGTCAGTCCAGCGGAAATGCCTCGCAGAGTCAGTCCAGCGGAAATGCC
>CAYVDQ010000035.1:6112-10707 GCA_964450615.1 uncultured Eubacteriales bacterium
TCGCAAGGCCAATCGAGCGCTAATAGCTCGCAAGGTCAGTCGAGTGCCAACACCTCGCAAGATCAGTCGAGTGCTACGGTAACAACAAAGAGCCGCAATCCCGGTGAATCGCCGATTTATCCGGTACCGTAACGCTGTCAGTGATATACAAAAAAACAAAAGCCACCGTCATCATGTAGAGGACGGTGGCTTTTGTTGGCTTTTTTTGGCGGATGATTGTTTTTTTGGTTTAGGAGGAACGGATTCGGTAGAAGCAGCAATGGAGGAAGCGAACAAACCAAGCGAAACGTCACCATCTTGCTGCAATTCACGCTCAAAGGAAGGGGCGTGACCGTACTGTTTGGTATAGACTCTCGAAAAATATTCCAGCGATGAAAATCCGCACATTTCCGATATTTTGGAAATAGGATGTTCGCTTTTGAGCAGGAGGGCAAGCGCATTGGAACAGCGATATTGGTTGATGTATTCAACGATGGAAATACCGGTTTCCTTTTTAAAGAATTTAGACAGATACCAACGAGAGATACCTACCTTGTTGCCGATGGTTTCCAGGGTAAGCGGTTGTGAATAATGCTCGTGAATATACGATGTAATGGATTGTAAGAGGGGAGGGGTACTGTCTTCTTCCGAGGAAGTTTTCGTATGTTTGCGCAGCAATTGCAACAAGATCAGTTGTATCAGATTTTGAATATACAGGTTGTTCCATGCCAACGCATGCTTTTTCTCGCGTATTATCGAACGGAACAGTTCATTGACATCGGGATTTTTTATTAAATTTTCAAATGTGTAGGTCCATATCTTATTTCCCGCAGGCAACAGTGCCTCGTTGAAGGTCAAGATCCAAGCAACCAACGGCTCATTGGTAACACCGCGCACAAGTTGATGCGTTTGCAGCGGATTGATGATTATCAATTCGCCGGCAACAGCGGTGAAAAACGAACCGTCGACAAAGCACCCAAGTGTTCCTTGCTCTACTAAAATCAACTCCAGGTGATCCTGTCGATTAAAAGCGGAAGCGTGTTCATTTTCAAAATTTTCACACCGAAGCGAAAACAACTCACCCTTTTTTAGGTGAGTTCCTAACGGAATATTACTTGGGGTTTTGGAAGGTGTAATCATAGGCAGCTCCTAAAATTAGCCAATATAATGCAACCGCAAAACAACATAAACACTTGCGTGCCAAGGGATAAAATGATATAGTGAAAGTGTGTATAATTTGCATTATGCTCCGACTTTCTGCCGAAAATTATAGCACAATATCGGCAGAATAGTCAAGAGGATTTTTGTGAATATTGCCACACTTGCCGTGTGCGAAATTGATACGAAAAAGTGTTCAAACCCTGTGATGTGTGGGACGGCACATCTGTCTTCACAGGTCTTTAAATACGGCAGAACCGTAAAATTTTAATTAAAAGGAGAATTCAAATGGCAAAAGAAAAAGAACTCAACGAATTCATTCTGCACCGTAGCGAGCATAACCCGCTGATCTCGCCGACAGATTTTCCGGGCGGTATCGCTGACTCGGTTATGAACTGCGGTCAGGTGATTCATGAGGGCAAGGTCGTGTTACTGGTGGCGGTTGTCTATCGCGGCAGATATAACGGCGCTGAAGCCGGTATCCATGTTGCGACGAGTGAAGACGGCATTCATTTTGACATCAATCCGGAACCGCTCTGCAAACCCGTAGATTGGGCGCCCGGCTGGCAGGAAATGGACCGTTGGGTTATCGACCCGCGCGTGACCAAGATCGATGACACCTACTATATTATGCGTCCCGGTCAGTGCCGTCCGACGAATGGCCCTGTGGCGCTGCTCGAAAAGACCAAAGATTTCAAATCGCTGGAGTTTATGGGATGTGTCGGTTTGCCGGAAAACCGCGTACCGTGCTTGTTCCCCGAAAAGATCAACGGCAGATACGTTCGTTTGGACAGACCGTATTCCACCAACAGAACTCCGCAGGGTGGTATTTGGTTATCGTATTCCCCCGATCTCATCCACTGGGGTGATCACAAACCGCTGTTGATGCCGTGGGGCGCTTTCTACGGCTTAAAGGTCGGTCCGACGCCTCCGATCAAAACCAAAGACGGTTGGTTGGAGATCTTCCACGGCGTGTGGCGCAACTGCGCAAACGACCGCTATTCGCTGAGTGCGATGCTGTTGGATCTGGAGGATCCCTCTAAGATCATCGGTAAGATGGAAAGCTGGATCCTGACTCCGCAGGCAGATTACGAGCGGCTCGGCAACGTCAACAACGTCGTGTTTGCATGCGGTGCGTTGGCGGACGAAGAAAAAGACGAGATCCGTGTTTACTATGGTGCGGCTGACGAGCACGTTTGCTTGGCGACCGGTTCGCTCAGCGAGCTGATTGACGCCTGTAAGAAAGGGCTGTAATATTAGGGGATTAATCTTATTCGGTATTTGTATCAGCAAATTTGGTGCGATAACCGTGCCTTAAATAAAAGGAGAACCTTAATGATAAACGATAGAAAATACAACGAATATATCTTGCATCGTAGCGAGCATAATCCGTTGCTCTCTCCGTCGGATTTTCCGGGCGGTTTCGCCGACTCGGTCATGAACTGCGGTCAGGTGATTCACGATGGCAAGGTTACCTTGCTGGTGGCTGTTGTCTATCGCGGCAGATACAACGGTGCCGAAGCCGGTATTCACGTTGCGACGAGTGAGGACGGTATTCATTTCGAGATCAATCCGGAACCGCTGTGCAAGCCTGTTGATTGGGCACCTGGCTGGAAGGAAATGGACCGTTGGGTGATCGATCCGCGTGTGACCAAGATCGACGATACCTATTACATTGTCCGTCCCGGTCAGTGTCCTGCCGGTCCGGTTGCGTTGTTAGAAAAAACCAAGGATTTCAAGTCGGTAGAATATATCGATTGTATTTCGTTGCCTTCCAACCGCGTACCGTGCTTGTTCCCCGAGAAGGTGAATGGCAGATATGCACGGCTTGACAGACCGAATCAGGGCGGCATTTGGATCTCCTATTCGCCCGATCTGGTTCATTGGGGAAGTTTCAAACCGCTACTCATGCCGTGGGGTGCTTTCTTTGGCTTAAAGGTCGGTCCGACGCCTCCGATCAAAACCAAAGACGGTTGGTTGGAGATCTTCCACGGTGTGTGGCGCAACTGCGCGAATGAACGGTATTCGCTGAGTGCGATGCTCTTGGATCTGGAGGATCCCTCTAAGATCATCGGTAAGATGGAAAGCTGGATCCTAACCCCGCAAGCGGATTGCGAGCGACTCGGCAACGTTAACAACGTCGTGTTTGCGTGCGGCGCGTTGGCAGACGAAGAAAAAGACGAGATCCGTGTGTATTACGGTGCGGCTGACGAGCACGTTTGCTTGGCAACCGGTTCGCTCAGCGAGTTGATCGACGCCTGCAAGAAAGGTATATAATAAAATCCAAAAGGTTAAGAAGGATTGGTGACAAATCATGAAATTAGCATTGTTAGTAGCAAACCGCGGATTTTTCCCGAGCTCGGTTATTGAATCTGCATACAGCGAAATGCTGGGCGCCTTTAAAAAGGCGGGCGTAGAAGCGCTGTGCATCGACGACGGCATTACGAAATATAACGCCGTCGAAACCACCGGGGAGGGTATGGCATATGCCAAGTTCCTGGAAGCGCACCGCGGCGAATATGACGGTCTGGTCATTTGCTTGCCCAACTTCGGTGATGAAAACGGCATCAAAGAGGCTATCGCGGACGTGAATGTGCCGATTCTGCTGCAGGCTTATCCGGATGAGATCGGTAAGATGGATTTTGCTCACCGCCGTGATGCGTTCTGTGGCAAACTGGCTCTGGGTAGCGTACTGGCACAGATGGGCAAGAAGTACACCACGTATACGCCTTTCGTCGTTCATCCGTCCAGCGAAGAGTTCCATACGCATCTGTTGACCTTCGCGGCAACCTGTCGTGTTGTCGCCGGTATGAAGAAAATGCGTATCGGTTGCATCGGTGCAAGAACGACCGCGTTCAAGAGCGTTCGTTTTGACGAATTTGCGCTGGAAAATGTGGGCATTGATGTCGAAACCTACGATCTTTCCACGTTCGTTCAGGCAATGCAGCAGTTGGATGATAGCGACAGCGCTGTGCTGGAGTGGAAGAAAAAATTGGCAGACGTTGTTTGCTTCGCCAACGCTCCGGAAGGCCGCGAGTTGGCAGTCGCTAAACTTGGTGTCGTGGTCTCCCGCCTGATTGAGGACAACCGGTTGGATGCGATCGCCATCCGTTGCTGGAGCGAATTGCAGACCACGTTCGGCATTTCGCCTTGCTCGGTAATGGGCATCCTCAACCAAAACGGCGTTGCCGCAGTGTGTGAGACCGACGTTGCCAACGCGATCGCGATGAAGGGCTTGTCCCTGGCGGCAGAGTCCGGTGCCGGTTGCTTGGATCTGAACAACAACTACGGTGAGGAATTGGATAAGTGCATTCTGTTCCACTGCGGCCCGCTGCCGATGGATCTGATGACCGGTCCCGGCCATGTGGAAAGCCATAAAATGCTGGATAAATCGTATGGTCCCGATTGCAGCTGGGGCTTAAACGTCGGTAAGATGAAGACCGGCGCGGTTACCTATT
>CAYVDQ010000036.1:0-10530 GCA_964450615.1 uncultured Eubacteriales bacterium
TTTCCACAGCGGCGAGCTTGTACACACCACCGAACACGGGGTCGCTGGAAGCGGTAATCAAGCGTTCGCCGACGCCAAAACTATCCACGCATGCACCTTGCAGGATCATATCGCGGATAATGTATTCATCCAGCGAGTTGGAAGCGCAGACCTGACAATCTGGAAAACCGGCATCGTCCAACATCTTGCGTGCCTTTTTGCTAAGATAGGTAATGTCGCCGGAATCCAAGCGGATCCCCTTGGGACGATAGCCGTTTGGCACCAGTACCTCGTTAAATACGCGGATGGCATTCGGAATACCGGATTTCAGCACGTTGTAGGTATCCACCAATAACGTGCAAGATTGCGGATATACCTGTGCATAGGCTTTGAATGCCTCGTATTCACTGTCAAACAACTGCACCCAACTGTGCGCCATTGTACCGAGCGCGGGAATTCCGAATTCGCGGTCGGCGATCGCGCAGGCGGTGCCGATGCATCCGCCGATATAAGCGGCACGTGCGCCGTATACCGCGCCGTTAAAGCCCTGTGCACGGCGAGAACCGAATTCCATCACGGCACGGCCGCTTGCGGCGCGCACGATGCGGTTAGTTTTGGTTGCGATCAGCGATTGATGGTTGATGGCGAGCAAGATCATCGTTTCGATAAATTGTGCCTGAATCGCAGGACCACGCACGGTCACGAGCGGTTCATAGGGGAAGATAGGCGTGCCCTCGGGGATCGCCCAGACATCACAGCAAAATTTGAAATTCGCGAGATACTCCAAAAACGGCTCGCTGAACAGTTTTTTACTGCGCAGATACGCAATGTCCTCGGCGGAAAAAGAGAGGTTTTTCAGATATTGGATCACCTGCTCCAGACCTGCCATGATGGCTACACCGCCGCCGTCCGGTACCTTGCGGAAAAACATATCGAAATAGGTGATCTGTTCACCGTGGCCGTTTTCAAAGAAACCGTTTGCCATGGTCAACTCATAAAAGTCGGTGAGCATGGTGAGATTTTCTTTGCCGTACTTGTTTGTTAACATCCCAAAGCATCCTTTCAGCGCTCGCCGCAGTAGCAGTGACGGTATTCCTCAATACAATGCGTGATGATCGCGATGGCATCTTCTTTGCCCAATACTTCCTTAACCGCTGTGTTCTTGCCTTCCAACGATTTATACACCGTAAAGAAATGCTGTATCTCCTCAAAGGTGTGTTTCGGCAATTCACTGATATCCTTATAGCAGGAAAGCGACGGATCACGGAACGGAACCGCGATGATCTTTTCATCGATATCGTCACCATCCACCATTTTCACTACACCGATGGGGTAGCACTGTACCAACGTCATCGGAACGATGGATTCCTGACACATCACCAGTACGTCCAGCGGGTCGCCGTCATCCGCAAAGGTGCGGGGGATAAACCCATAATTTGCCGGATAATGCGTGGCAGTGTACAGCACACGGTCCAGGCTGAGCAGTCCGGTTTCCTTATCCATCTCGTACTTGTTTTTGCCGCCTTTCGGGATCTCAATAACAGCCGTGAAATTATCCGGCTTGATTCGCTCGTCGGAAATGTCATGCCAAATGTTCATACCGATATCTCTCCTTTGAGAAGTTCTTTGTCTACATTATATACCGAAATACGCACGAATACAAGATTGTAAAAAAATCTCCCGCTGAAAGATTCAGCAGGAGTTTTTCACGTGTGTTTTGTGTTTTCGGATTAGACCGCGCGGGTAACTTTACCCGAACGCAGGCAACGGGTGCAGGCGTAAACCCTTTTGGGCGAGCCGTCTACAACAGCCTTGACGCGTTTGATGTTGGGTTTCCATGTGCGGTTCGAGCGACGATGCGAGTGGGAAACCTGAATACCGAAAGTAACACTTTTGCCGCAGAAATCACATTTAGCCATGTTCTGCACCTCCTTTTGATAAAGCAACAGCAGTATCTTAGCAGATTTCTTTCCAAAAAGCAAGTCTTTTTTTAAGAAGTCGTGAATTTTTTTAAAATCCGTCCGAAGCACGCTTTTTCTTCTTGTATTTTATGGGGTTATACGCTATACTATATTTTGTATAAGTTTGTAAACGGGGAGGAACACCTTGTGCTTTTGGATATCATCGACGGTGGTTACAGCTTTTTGGAATTGTTGTTGTCGATTATCAGCTATCTCCTGCTTGTCCTCGTTATGTTGCCCGTTCATGAGTTCGCGCACGCATGGGTTGCCACCAAACTGGGAGATGATACTCCGCGTTGGCATGGGCGGTTAACCGTTAATCCTTTTGCACATCTGGATTTGTGGGGAACGCTGATGCTGGTGTTGTTCGGTTTTGGTTATGCCAAGCCCGTGCCGGTCAACCCGCGAAATCTCCGCAATCCGCGGCGCGACATGGCGTTGGTCGCACTTGCAGGACCGGTTTCAAACTTACTGATGGCGATGGCTGTGCTGTTGCTGTTCCGCGTGTTAAAATTGTTGCCGGTAACGTCGGGCGTGGCACTGATGATCGGTGCGACATTGGTCAATATTGTTGTCCCCATTAACATTGGTTTGGCAGTGTTCAATTTATTGCCGATTCCGCCGCTGGACGGATCGCGCATCTTCAGTGCGATACTGCCGTCACGGTGGGCATTTTGGATGACGCAGCACGAACATCAGATTCGTATCTTGCTCATTATTTTGCTGGCAACCGGCGCATTAAGCACGCCGATCAATTTTATATCAAGTCGTGTGTATCAAATACTCTTGAAAGTTTGTGGTTTCTAAATGGAGATCTCGTACAAGCTGCCGGATTTTGAAGGGCCTCTCGATCTGCTTCTTTATCTGGTGCAAAAGAACAAACTGAATATTTACGATATTCCGATCCATGAGCTGCTTGAACAATATCTCAGCACCATCCAGACGATGCAGGAACTCGATATGGAGGTCGCTACGGAGTTTTTGGATATGGCGGCGCGCTTGGTGCAGATCAAATCCGCCATGCTGTTGCCGAAGCACGAGGAGGGTGACGATCTTCGCCAGCAGTTATCGGGAGAATTGATCGAATACCAGTTGTGTCAGGAAGCGGCACGCCGCATGCAACCGCTGTATATCGGCGGGGACTTGTTCGTGCGTGAACCTGCTGAGGTGGAGCCGGACTATACCTATCGCCGCATTCATCCTGCGTCGGTGTTGCTTGATGCGTATTTTGCCGCTGCCGGTCGAGGACAGCGCAAGCTTCCGCCCTCGCCGCAGGCGTTCCATTCAATCGTTGCGAAAAAGATCGTGTCCGTATCCTCTAAAATCATTTTCGTGTTGCGCCGTCTGCGTGTCGGCAAGTCGGTATCTTACCACTCGCTGTACGGCGGGGCGCGTAACAAATCCGAGCTGGTTGCCACGTTCTTGGCGGTGCTGGAGCTCATCAAAGGAAAACGTATTCTGATCGATGGCGAGGGTGAAAGCCAAAAGGTGACACTGATCGGCAAGGGAGAGTCAAACGATGGAAATTAAAGAATATAAAGCCGCCATTGAGGCGATACTTTTTGCTAACGGCGAGCCGATCGGTGCCGATCGCTTGGCGGAACTGCTGGAGTTGGACAACGAAACCGTCCACCGTTTAGCAGGCGATCTGATGAGTGAGATCAACACCCGCGGTGGCGGGGTCAGTATGGTACGGCTGGACGAGCAGTATCAGTTGTGTACCCGCAAGGAATACAGCGATCTGATTCGTCGCGCACTGGACATTCGTCGCAACACGCCGTTGTCACAAGCGGCGATGGAGGTGCTGGCAATCGTTGCCTACAATCAGCCGGTCACCAAAGCGTTTGTCGAGCAGGTGCGCGGTGTGGATTGCAGTGCGGTTATCCAAGGATTAATGCAAAAGAACCTTATTGAGGAGCGCGGTAGATTGGAACTGCCGGGAAAACCGCTTTTGTACGGCACGACCCCCGTGTTTTTGCGCAGCTTTGGGGTGTCCAAACTGGATGAACTGCCGCCGCTTCCGCAAAAGGAAGAGCAGGCGCGTATGGTGGAAACGACGCTCGAAGAAGTGATTGACCGGGCTGAACCGACGGAGAACGAGGAGTGATCGTCGTGTGGGAGATTATCGGGTACTGTTTGCTCGGTATCCTGCTTCTGCTACTCGCGTTGCTGATCGTACCGATGTATGCGCGGCTCACCTTCAGCGATGAGTTGCGCTTGTGTGTGCGTGTGTTGGGAATACCGATCTTTCGGTACTCCTCCGAAGAGGAAATGCCGCCATCGGCTGGCAAGGAAGCAAAACCGTCGAAGTTCCGTACGACAGCCGAGCAACTTAAAACCGACGGCATCGGTGCAACGTTACACCTCGTCAACAAATTGGCGCGTCTTGCCGTCGGTGCGGCGCGTCGTTTGATCGCAGCGATCACGGTGGACAAGCTTTGCTTGCAGTTGTATATTGTCGGCTCTGATGCGGCCGAGACTGCCGAAAACACCGGCAAGGTGTGCGCGGTGCTGTATCCCGCCGTCACGGCGTTGCAACAGGCCGTACTTCGCATTCGAAAACGTGCGATCACGGTCACGCCGGATTTTCTCGCTGAAGAAGGGCGGGCGACGGCGGATATTACCGTCCATGCGATTCCGCTTCGCATTGTTATGATCGCCGGTTGGCTGGCTTTTCGTTATCACGTGATTACCAAACGCAACAAGGAGGTTTTTCAACATGGAAAACAAAGTGCAGAATCTGATGGGGCTGTCCATTGACAAGATCAAAGAAATGGTGGATGTCAACACCGTCATCGGCGAACCGATGACCTTGGCGGACGGTATGACCTTGATTCCCGTTTCGCGGGTATCGTACGGCTTTGCCTCCGGCGGATCCGACCTGCCCACCAAAGGCACGCAGGAGTTGTTCGGCGGTGGCGGCGGTGCAGGCATTACTATTGTTCCGATTGCCTTTTTGTGTGTCACGAACGGTAACGTTCGCGTGGTACCGATGGTGTCTACACCGGATACTATCAATCAGGCTGTCAACATGATTCCGGATGTGGTGGATCGCATTGGCGGCTTCTTCAACAAGGAGAAGAAAGAGGGCTAAATACGCATAGTTTCGCATACCATTGGTAGCGAGGTAGGTGTCGTATTATGCTCAAACGAGGGCTCGCCGTTGCTTGTATACTCTTATTGCTGTTGCCGTGCTCGGTGACGGCGGAATCTATACCGCTGTCATCGCTGTCGGCGGTTGTGTATGAGCCGGACAGCGGGCGCGTCTTATATGCAAAGGATCCGGACACCAAGCGTCCGATGGCAAGCACGACGAAGCTGATGACCGCCTTGGTCGCCGCCGAGTGTTTGCCGATGGACAGGACCGTCACGATTCCCGAAACAGCGGTACTGGTGGAAGGCTCGTCAATGGGCTTGCGCGGTGGAGATACCATCACCGTGCGCGATCTGCTCACCGGTATGCTGTTATCTTCGGGCAACGATGCTGCCAATGCCGTTGCCTTGTTGAGCGCTGGCTCGTTGTCATCGTTTGCAGAACGCATGAACGCTAAAGCAAAGGCGCTGGGCATGACACACTCTTTGTTTGTCACACCCTCGGGCTTGGATGAAGGGGGGCACGGTTCCACGGCACGCGACATGGCGTTGCTTGGTGCGGCGGTGTTACAATCGCCGGAGCTTGCCGCTATGTGTGCTGCCAAGCGGGCAACCGTTACCGTTTCCGGCAGTCCGGTGACGCTGACGAATCACAATCGGCTGTTGTCGTTGTACGAGCCTGCTATTGGACTCAAAACCGGTTTTACCAAACAATCGGGGCGATGTTTGGTGTCGTCGGCACAGCGCGACGGCGTCACACTGGTGGTCGCCACCTTGAACGGCGGCGATTATTGGAACGATCATATCGCGCTATACGAATACGGCTTTTCGAGAACCGAATCTGTGCCGTTGTTGCTGCCCGAGTTACCGTGTGTACCGGTTGCCGGCGGTACATTGCCGTCGGTTGCCTTGCGGGCAGACCAACCCGAACCGATCACTCTGCTCAAAGGGGAGGCTGGTGCGGTCACCTGTCGCACGGAAACTCCGTCTTTTGTGTGGGCGCCGATCAAGGCGGGCGAGCTGATCGGTAAGGTTGTGTATAAGTTAAACGGAGCCGTGTTGTGTGAAATACCGATAACGGCCGAGCAGGCGGTGGACGAGAGAACACCGCTGGGATTTTTCAAAAAATGGAAGCATCAGCTGCTTGCGTTGCTGATCGCAATACTGGAGTAACACTATGGCTTTAACACGATTACAAAAAATACTCGCCGACCGCGGCGTGGCTTCACGCCGCAAGGCGGAAGAACTGATTGAACAGGGGCACGTCCGAGTTAACGGACATCCCGCTAAAATCGGGGACAAGGCGGACGACCGTCGTGACGTTATCACCGTGCGCGGCAAGCGCATCGATGCGCCGCCGGAACTCGTGTATCTGATGCTACATAAACCGCGCGGGTATATTACCACCTTGAGTGATGAAAACGGCCGCAAATGCGTTGCTGATCTGGTGCGTGATGTCGGGGTACGGGTGTATCCTATCGGTCGATTGGACAAGGATTCGGAGGGCTTGTTGCTCTTTACAAACGACGGCGCGTTTTCCAACGCAATGATGCATCCGACCACACACGTACCGAAGCGTTACCGTGTTACGGTGCGGTCGCAAGTCACGGCAGAGCAGCTTTCACGGTTTGAGCAAGGAATGCTGATTGATGGTAAAAAGACCTTGCCTGCTGAGGCTGTGATCGTTACAGAAGAAAGAGAAACATCCGATTCGCCGGCACGCACCGTGCTGGAAATCGTGTTATACGAAGGCAAAAACCGTCAGATTCGCAAAATGTGCGAAGCACTGGGGCTGGAGGTTATCCGTTTAAAACGTACGGCAATCGGCACGGTTAAGCTGGGAATGCTGCCGCTCGGCAAATGGCGGCCTCTGGACCCGAAGGAAGTACGCGTGCTGCTGATGGCGGCGCAGGTCAACGAAAAGATTGCCGCTAAGTATATCAAAAACGGAAGGGGGCAGGGAAATTATGGTCGAAGTGCATCCCGCCGATAAGGCGAAAACCGAAGAATTAGCAAAGCACGCCGGTGTATCGTTGCCGGTGCGGGCGATGAATATGTCCCGTGCGGGGGACGAGCTTGGCTATGTGCTGTATACCATTGACCGCGATACGGTTGAAATCCTTTACTTGTATTCCGCAGAAAAAGCCTTGGAGGAGTTGCTGGTACGCGCCGCGCTCAACGATGCCGTCAACGCTCTTGCGATCACGGCGATGTGCCGTAACACGGCACATTTCCCGTTGCTCGAACGGCTTGGTTTTACAAAAGAAAACGAAGCGTATACCATTTTTATCCCCGACTTTTTTATGCGTCCGTGCAGCGGTTGCGGCGGCACTTGACGAAAACTGAACATAAAAAGACGAAATCTTTCGTTTTTATGAGGAAAAAACCTTGTTATTTTTGGCAAAATACGCTATACTGTACTCAATAATTATCATGGCGCAGGGTTGGCTTTTTTAGCAGATCTGCTGTATGGAGGTTAAACGATATGAGCAAACAAGCGTCCGCGGCGCTTATGCGTCTGGAACAGTTCTTCGATCCGGGAACGTTTGTCGAGATCGATCGCTTGATGAAGGATGGGGGAGAACCCGTCCCGGTCGTCGGCGGTTATGGTTTGGTAAACGAATCTCCGGTGTATGCTTTTGCACAGGACCGCGCGGTTTGCAGCGGTGCTGTCGGAAAAGCACACGCCGCTAAAATCAAAACCGTATACCGTCTGGCTGCACAGAACGGTACACCCGTTGTTGGTTTGTTTGACAGTGACGGCGCGCGTTTGGGCGAGGGCATTGATGCGATGGATGCCATTGCCGAGATTTTGTCATCAGCAAACGATCTGTCCGGCGTTGTGCCGCAGATTGCGGTTGTGCTTGGCGCTTGTGTCGGTTCTTCCGCGCTGATTGCGGCGGCCGCCGATGTGGTGATTGCCGCGAAGGATGCCGACTATTATCTGAATGTCGGTGACGAAAGCAGCAAGGCCGATGTCAGTGCCGAAAACGCAGATGAGGCGGTCGCCAAAGCGCGCGAACTGCTGTCCTATCTGCCTGCTAACAACCTGGCTGTCGCCCCGTTGTTTGAAACCGTGAACCCTGCCGCTGTGGACGGAACGGATGCCGCGGCGATCGTGGCGGATGCCGGTTCACTCTTTAAGCTGTATGACGACGACGTTGCAGCGTTTGCCCGTGTAAACGGTGCCGCTTGCGGTATTATTACCTTGTCGGGAGATCCGATCTCTTGCTGTGCCGCGTCACGTGCCGCCCGCTTTATGCGGTTGTGTGATAGCTTCTCGCTACCGGTCATCACGGTGGTGGATGCTGCCGGCTTTAAGGGCCTCAAATGCGCCTCCAAAATCACACAGGCGTATGCGGAGGCAACTACCGCTAAGTTGACACTGGTTACCGGTAAGGCCTACGGCGCGGTGTATGTCGCGGTGGCGGGCAAGTTTGCCGGTGCGGATGCGGTGCTGGCATGGCCGGATGCGTCGATTTCCCCGCTCACCCCCGAAACCGCTATCCACATCGTGTGGAAGGACCGCTTGGCGGAAATGAACGATCCCGCGAAAGACCGTGAAGCTCTTGCCGAGGAATATCGCAAGACTTGTTGCAACGCCGATGCGGCGGCTGCACAGGGTGCGGTTACGGATATTGTCACACCCGAGCAAACGCGTGAGCGCGTGGAAGCATTCCTTGAGATGCTGTCCGGCAAGCGCGTCAGTAAATTACCGAAGAAACACGCGAATATTCGCTTATAATGGGCTCTTGCCTGAATGTGAAAGGAAGGTTTAAGTACTATGAAACGTTTTAACATCACCGTCAACGGCAAAGCCTATGACGTACAGGTCGAAGAAATCGGAGGAGCAGCTCCGGTTGTTGCTGCACCGGCTCCCGTAGCGGCCCCCGCTCCTGCTGTTGCTGCTCCGGCTCCCGCGGCTGAGCCCGCACCGGCTTCGGCTGCTCCCGCTCCTGTAGCGGCTCCCGCGGCTCAGGCGGCAGGCACGGAAGCGGTCTCCGCTCCGATGCCGGGTACTATTGTGAATGTTGTGGTTTCCGCCGGTCAGTCGGTCAAATCCGGTGACGTGTTGGTGGTGCTGGAAGCCATGAAAATGGAAAACGAGATCATGGCGCCCCGCGACGGTGTCGTTGCCGGTGTCCATGTTAACAAAGGCGATAGTGTCGATTCCGGCGCGCTGCTCGTATCTCTGCAATAATTCGGGAAAGGAAGGATCACCATGGCAAAGGTTGGCATTACCGAAACCATCCTGCGTGACGCGCATCAATCGCTGATCGCCACCCGTATGACGACAGAGGAAATGTTGCCCGCACTGGAACTGTTAGACAATGTCGGTTACCATTCCTTGGAGTGCTGGGGCGGTGCGACGTTTGATTCCTGCCTGCGTTTCTTGAATGAGGATCCGTGGGAGCGGTTGCGTATCCTGAAAAAGCACATGCCCAAAACCCCTCTGCAAATGCTGTTCCGCGGTCAGAACATGCTCGGTTATCGGCATTACGCGGACGACGTGGTGGAATATTTTGTGCAAAAATCGGTGGCGAACGGTATCGATGTGATCCGCATTTTTGATGCGCTCAACGATATTCGCAATCTGGAAACCTCCATCAAGGCTGCCAAGAAAGAAAAAGGCGCCCACGTGCAGGTCGCGGTAAGCTATACCACCGGTCCGGTACACAATGTCGAGCATTTTGTCAAATATGCAAAGCAGTTGGAGGAAACCGGTGCGGATTCCATCTGTATTAAGGATATGGCGGGTCTGTTGGTTCCCTACGATACCTATACGCTGGTGAAAGAAATCAAAAACGCGGTTTCCATTCCGGTACAACTGCACTCGCACGCTACGGCGGGTATCGCCGATATGGTGTTGATGAAGGGTGTCGAGGCGGGCGCTTCCGTCATTGATACCGCGTTGTCTCCGCTGTCGATGGGCACTTCTCATCCGGCAACCGAATCCATGGTTGCGGCTTTGGCGGGTACAGAATACGATACCGGTTTGGATCTTGTCAAACTCAAAGAAGTCAGCAGTTATTTTGCCGGCCTGCGTAAAAAGTATCTCGAGAGCGGTCAGCTTAACCCGAAGATGCTCGAAGTTGATACCAATGCGCTGATCTATCAGGTGCCGGGCGGTATGCTGTCTAACCTGGTCAGCCAGCTCAAACAAGCGGGCAGAGAGGATCAACTGGAGGAAGTGCTGATGGAGGTTCCGCGTGTGCGCGCGGATGCCGGCTATCCGCCGCTGGTTACTCCCTCGTCCCAGATCGTGGGCACGCAGGCGGTCTTCAACGTCATCGGCGGTGAGCGCTACAAGATGGTTACCAAAGAATTCAAGGGTTTGGTGCGCGGCGAATACGGCGCGACGCCCGCACCGATCGATCCCGAGTTTGTCAAAAAGATCATCGGCGACGAAGAACCCATCACCTGCCGTCCGGCAGACCGTTTGGAACCGGAACTGGATAAGCTGCGTGACGAAATGAAGGAGTGGTATGAGCAGGAA
>CAYVDQ010000037.1:0-10463 GCA_964450615.1 uncultured Eubacteriales bacterium
TGTTTGGGTGCAAGTCGTTTTCACAAAAAAAGCGGTGACAGATACTCTGTCACCGCTTTACGGTTATCCCTTTGCTTCTGCCAGCTGTACGCTGACTGTGAATTCCGATACTTGACGGTTGGACGACCGCAACAGTGTGAGTGTGACAATGTCACCGACCTCGTGCTTTGCAAGCTCCGAACGCAGTTCAGCGTAACTTTCGATGGTCACGTCGTCCACGGCGGTGATTAGATCACCGCGTTTGGCGTCGGTGTTCTTCATCGGCGAGTCATCCTCGATTGTGTAGATCAAGAAACCGCGATAGTGGGAATCACTGTAAGTCTGACCGGTGATACCCAGTGCCACTCTGCCGGTGACGTAGCCGTTTTTCAAAATGTCATCAATGATGACCTTTGCTTCGTTGATCGGAATGGAAAAGCCGATGCCCTCATATCCGCTCGCGACGATCTTTGCCGAATTGACCGCGATGACCTGACCGGCGGCATTGAACAGCGGACCGCCCGAGTTACCGGGGTTGATCGCGGCGTCGATCTGCAGGCATTTGATGGCATAGCCGGTATCCTCATATACGTCGCGGGCAAGACCGGATACGATACCCTGCGTGGTCGACCAACCAAGACCGCCCGAGTTGCCGAGCGCGACGACTTTGTTGCCCATTTTCAAGGTGTCGGAATCGCCAAACTCCGCAGGCTGAAGACCGGTTGCATCCACCTTGATGACAGCGAGGTCGGTGGAAGAGTCGTGCCCGATAATCTCGGCATACTCGTACACCGTGCCATCATACAATTTGACGTCGATACGCGGGAACTCTTCGTTAGTGGATTCGTTGACGACGCAGTGCCAGTTAGTGATGATATAGCCGTCCTCGGACATAATAATACCGCTTGCCGAGCCGGATTCCACTTCTTGCTCGCTGGTTTGACCAAACGGGAACCCGCTGGAAGAGGAGGAACTGTAGATCGTCAGCAATACTGTGCTGTCGATGTTGCGGTCCACGATTTCGGTGGTGGTAAGGCCTTCCGTATCCTCATCCAGCTCGGTGATTTGCAGGGTGGGGACATCGGTGTTGCCCGAATCGGTATCGGTATCCGTCGGAGCGGGGAAGAGGCTGCCGCCGTTTCGATACAGCAAGCCTACCAACACCGATAAAGCGATGATGGTGACGGCACACAGTACCCCAATCACGGCAATCGCGATTTTCGCGCCGTTCGGTTTCTTTGCCGGCGGTTGCGGGGGCGGTGTGGGTGCCGAATATGTCGGCTGTGTGTGCCATCCGTACGGATCGTACGGCGGAGTCGGCTGAGACTCGGGCGGGGTGACCGGTTGTTCAGCCTGCGGCTCGCTCGGTGTCGACGTTACCGGTTGTTCCGTCTGTGCTTCGCGCGACAGCGGGGTTCCCGGTTGTTCGGGTTTGTTTTCCCGGGGATCGTTCGGAAATACATTCCATTCATCCATGATCATTCACGCCTTTCGGTGGTTTACAATATCAGTATAGGGGAGAATTGTGTTTTTTTGTTGAACAACTATGAATTTTTTTGTGAATCCGGTAACCAGAAGACGAATTCACAATATTCGTGCTCGCGGGAGGATACCGTGATCTCGCCGCCGTGCAGGTCGATGAGTGTTTTGACAATGTAAAGTCCCAGCCCTGTGCCGCTCTTGTCCAGACCTCGTGAACGGTCACTCTTGTAAAAACGGTCGAAGATGTGCGGCAGTTCGGTTGCGGGAATTCCCGCGCCGGTATTACGAATCATACAGTAGGTGCGGTTATCTTTGCGGAAAATGAGCAGACGGATACACCCGCCCGGCTCTGTAAATTTTACGGCATTATCCACCAGATTATACACGACTTGCTGCATCAGATCATAGTCGGCGGTGACATATTGCGGACCGCAGGTGTCAATGCCCTCGATCTGCAGTTCCTTGTCCTCAATGCGTTGTTCAAACAGCACCAAGGTGTTACACGCGACAGCTGTCAGATCAAACGAAACGGGACTCAGTTTTAACTGTCCGCTGTCGATACGGGACAAATCCAACATGGAGCGCACCAAACGCGAGAGCCGCTTGGTTTCGTCGGATACGATTTTCAGATACTCCGTCTGACGTTCCGGCGGAATGGTTCCGTCTAAGATGCCGTCGATGAAACCGGAAATGGTGGTCATGGGTGTGCGCAGTTCATGGGATACGTTCCCTACGAAGCTGCGGCGCATCTCTTCCACGGAGGAAAGCGCCACTGCCATGCCGTTCAGTGCGGCCGCCAGCTCCGCAACCTCATCTTTACCGCGCACCTTCACGCGGTAGGAAAAATCACCTTGGCTAAACTGGCGCGTAGCGGTCGCCATCTGGCGGAGCGGGCGCACAAAGCGGTAGGTCATCAGATACAGTACCACAAAGGAAATCATCAGAATGGCAAGAGCCGAGATCAAAAAGATCTGAATGTTCTTCACAATATAGTCGAACAACTCCGCGGCGGAGGTGGTGACCAGCACGTAACCGATGACGGTGTTATCCTTATGCAACGTGGCACCTGAGCAATATTTTGCCTCATCGTAAAAATTGCCGACACGGCTGACGGTAAACAGCGAATTATTTTGCAGTGGCGGATGCAGAGCGCTCGGTAGTTCTTCGCCGACATGCGCGCAGGAAATGCCTTCGGAACACAAGAGCACCTGAAAGGAAGTGTCAGTGACGATCGCATTGCCGTCAAACGATTCCGCTAACCGTTTTATCGTTGGGGTGAGGGAGGAGGGGATGACGTACTCGCCGGGCAACAGTTCAAACGAGTTTTCCGATATAAAGCCGGCAATGTTGGCGGCGTGGTCGCTGAGCAGCACTTGCTTATCGCGCAGCCAGTAACGGCGGGCGAACAGCACTTGTGTTCCCGCAAGCAGTACGAACGCAGAGAAAATAATGGCGGCGGTGACGGTAAAGTATTTTGAAAAAACACTTTTAAACATGATTTTGTTTGACCTCAAACTTATACCCGACGCCCCACACGGTCTTGAGCGTCCATTCTTCGGATACGCCGTCTAATTTTTCACGCAAGCGCTTGACGTGCACGTCCACCGTGCGGCTGTCACCGTAATATTCAAAGCCCCATACCTCGTCTAACAACTGATCGCGTGTGTAGACACGGTTCGGGTTGCTTGCCAAATGGTAAATGAGTTCCATCTCTTTAGGCGGGGTATCGATCTGCTCGCCGTTTACGCGTAGCTCGTAGTTTTCCATGTTGATATACAATTTATCGTAGGATACTTCCTTGATCTTTTCCTTTTGTGACAGCCCCGAACGGCGCAACACCGCCTTGATGCGGGCGATGACTTCTTTTGTTTCAAAGGGTTTGACGATATAGTCATCCGCACCGAGCTCCAAACCGAGAACCTTATCAAAGAGCTCACCTTTGGCGGTAAGCATGATGATGGGACAATCCGATTTTTTGCGGATCTTGCGACACACCTGCCATCCGTCCAGTTGCGGCATCATCACGTCCAAAAGAATGAGATCGGGCTTGTCCGTTTCAAAGCGTGCAACCGCTTCCTCGCCGTTACCGACGACGATCGGTTCAAAGCCTTCTTTGCTGAGATACAGACGCAAGAGCTCGCAGATGTTGCTGTCATCGTCTGCAACCATAATTTTGATCGGTTCCATGCAGATATCCCCCTTTTCGGCTATTGTAACAAAAATCCGCACCGCGGTGTATGAACAGATTTTAAATTGTTTATCAAAAACATTATAAAACAAAAAGGGAATATCGTCAATAATCGTGACGCGGTCACATAAAATAAACTGGACTATTGCAAAGATATGTGATACACTAAAAACGACTGTTTACGACAGAATATCACTATATGGGGACGTGATACCTATGAAGGGTCGTCATCACGCGGCACCTGCCAAGCCGGCTCCGGTGTGGGCTTTCTTGTTGTACCTGACGCTTGCTTTTGTTTGGATGGAATTGATCTTCCGCGCTTTTGTGGTTGACCGATTCTTCGGCGCCGGTTTGTTTTTGAGCTTTTTGTTTACACTGCCGATTGCCTTGGTGTTTTTTTTGTTGTGCACGTTTGGCAAATGCAAGGTCAATCGCGGTATTGCCATCGGGTTGCTGGCAACGGTGGCACTCATCATCAGTTCACAGATCGTCTATTACGGGGTGTTTGACACTTTTTATATTCTCTATTCGGTTAAAAACGTTGGTCAGGTTATGCAGTTCTGGTACGATGCGCTGTTATCAATCCTGCGCAATCTGCCTGCCATCTTGCTCGTGTGGGTGCCGGTTGCGGTCTATGCGGTGTTCGGCGAACGGTTGGCACCGGCGCGCCGTGTACCGTGGAAAATGAAGGGTCTGTTAGTGGGTACGGCTGCTGCACTGCAGTTGATAGCGGTGCTGATCACGCTGTGCTTCAGTCAAGGTGACACCAGCCCTGCACGCTTGTATACCAAGACGTTTTCCGTTGACGAGTCGATGGCAAGCTTCGGTGTGCTCACCACCGCACAGTTGGATGTCAAATACCTTATTTTCGGCGAGGAGGTCGAAGACTTGGATGGGGACGTCTCTTTGCCGACGGACGAGCAAAAGGATCCCGATCCCGAACCGATCGTGTACAAGGAAAACGTGATCGATACGTTGGATCTTGAAAGTTTGGCGGAGAAGGAGACCGACAAAACGCTCAAGCAGATGCACGAGTATTTTGCCTCGGTCACCCCGACGATGCAAAACGAATATACCGGTAAATTCAAAGGTAAGAATTTGATCTTTATCGTCGCAGAGGGCTTTTCGCCGTACGCGGTCAGCGAAACGCTGACCCCGACGCTGTATAAGCTTTCGCACGAGGGTATTCAGTGCACCAATTATTATACGCCGGGCTGGGGCGTTTCCACTTCGGACGGCGAATATACCAGCTTGTTAGGGTTAATGCCGGCGACCGGTGTGCACAGCATGGAATATTCCGCGGATCGCAACATGTATTTCTCGCTCGGCAATATGTTCAAGAAATTGGGATACGGCACTTATGCATTCCATAATCACACCTATACCTACTACGGGCGGCATAAATCGCATCCGAATTTGGGGTATACCTACAAGGGCATCGGTAATGGGTTGACGCTCGATTATTCGGATTATTATCCGGGTAAAAACACCAAAACGCGTTGGCCGAACTCCGATTACCTGATGGCAAAAGCAACGGTTGCCGATTATATGGACAGCGATCAGCCGTTCCACACCTATTACCTGACGGTCAGCGGTCACATGCTGTATACCTTTATGGGTAACAGCATGGCTTCGTACCATAAATCTGAGGTGGCGGATCTGCCGTATGAATCAGAGCAGGTCAAAGCATACCTTGCTTGTCAGATCGAATTGGATCTGATGCTAAAAGAACTGATCGACAATTTAGAGGCGCGCGGTATCGCGGAGGAGACGGTCATTGTGTTGACTGCTGACCACTATCCTTATGGATTGCAGCAGGCAAACGAGACCGATTATTACAGCGAGCTTGCCGGTTACGATACCAGCTCCACCTTTGAAAAATACCGCAACACGCTGATTATGTGGCACAAGGGATTGGAAAGCATCGTCATTGACGAGCCGACCTACAGCATTGATCTGCTGCCGACACTTTCCAATTTGTTCGGTTTGGAATACGATTCGCGCCTGTTGATGGGCCGCGATTTCCTGTCGGATGCGCCGGCGCTGGTGTGCTTTGCCAACCGCAGTTGGATCACCGAGTACGGACGCTATGATGCTGCCAAAAAGACCTTTACCGCCAATGAGGGTGTGGTTGTTCCGGAGAATTACGTCAAGACGGTCTCCAACGTGGTCAGCGGGAAATTCACCTATTCAAATCTCATTCTCAAGAACGACTATTACGACAGGCTGTTCGGCGGATAAAACGATTAAAAGACCCGCCCAAGGAATTCTTCCTTGGGCGGGTCTTTCCGGTTACGCAATGCGGTGCTCGTCGAGATATTGACGCCACAGCAGATAATACTTAGCTTTGATATGAACGCCGTCGCCTGCGGCGGCTTCCGCCATCATGCAACCGTATTCGTCATCAAACATCGGATTCATATCCAGGTATCGTACGGTCGTGCCGTTGGCGAGACCTGCCAAATGGGTGTTGAGATCGTTGATACGATTGTTGTTGAAATACCCGCCTTTCGCAATCTCGTTCTCGTGGCGTGTTTTGGTGACATGCAACGTTGATTGTACGATGACAAGCGTATCGGGTTGCTTTTCATGGATCGTATCAATGATCTTCTGGTATTTTTGGGCAATACCGGAAAGTGTGCCGCCGATCTCGTTGATGCCGAGCATAATGTAGGCGGTCTTGAATTGCTTTTTCTCGAGCAGAGCGCTCAGCTGGAGTTCACCGTAACCGCTGACCTCAATGGCTTTTGTCAGCAGGTTATTGGAGCTTAAGGACACCGCACAGAAGAAGGTGGCATCCGAGATTTTACCGTAATCACGTAAGCCCACCGTACGGGAATCGCCGATAAACAGTGTGTCCGAGAAGGAGACAACGTCCGACGCATTCGGGAAGGTGGTCGAGGCGGTTGTTTGGGTGGTCGTCGCATCCGTCTTCTGGGAAGTGGTGGTCGTGGTTGGAGGCGCCGGTGCGGTCGTGGTGGTATCGGTACCCGGTGTCGTCGTGGTCGTGGCGGTATCGGTATCGGTACTGGTACTGAGCGTCGTCGTGGTAGCCTCGGTTGTTGTCACGGTCGTCGTCATCGTGGTGGTGGGATCCGTCGGTTCGTCGATCGGTTCGTTGCCGCAGGACTGCAACAGCAAAACCGTTGGGACAATGATCACGCAAGTGAGAACCAGCAGGATCATATACGAGTGTTGCATAAACTTTTTCATAAAACACTTCTCCTAAAACCGAAAATACAAGAACGGATCGTTTAACCCGAGATAGAGGTAATATACCGATCCCCAGAAAATAGCAAGTAAAATAAGTGTGCCCCAAATGGAGTCCTTGATACGCTCATACAGCCGCCGCGGCCATTTGGTGCAGAACACCAGACCGACGAGGATAAGCAGACCGTACGCTTTGCCGTATTTCAGCCAGTCACCGCTAAAGACGTTGATTGGCTCACCCGGCAGGAAGGGGAGCAGACGCTCAAAGTAAATGCCGAGCTCCGACAGATCTGTGATGGCAAAGATTAAAAAGGTAACGGGGATAATGATGAACATATAGCTGTGCCCGAGCACAGGATGGCGTTCCAACGTCGGCTTAATGGCGTATTTTTCCAGTACCAGCAGAACGAAGAAAATAAATCCCCACAGCAGGAAATTCCAGTTCGCGCCGTGCCAGAAACCGGTGAATATCCACACCACAAACATGTTCACGATGTGGCGCGGTACGCTCACGCGGTTGCCGCCCAGCGGGATGTACAGATAGTCACGGAACCACGAGCCGAGCGTGATGTGCCAACGGCGCCAAAAATCCGTGACGGACAGTGCCATATACGGATGGCGGAAGTTATCGGGGAAATCAAAGCCCAGCATTTTGCCGAGACCGATCGCCATCAGGGAATAGCCGTAGAAATCAAAGTAGATCTGCAAAGCGAAGGCAATCATACCCATCCACGCGAGCGGGGTGGAGATGCTGTCAAAGCCGATGTTACTGACATCCGTCCACAGATTGCCGATGCGGTTGGCAAGCAACACTTTGAGACCCAAGCCGATGGTGAATTCCTTTAAACCATCGTTGGTACGTGCGAGTGATAGGTTGGGATTGTACAGCTGCTCGCCAACCTGCGAAAAGGTGACGATGGGGCCGGCGATCAACTGCGGGAACATATACAGATAGGTTGCCAGACGAATGAGTGAGCGTTCTGCCGGAACGGTATCGCGGTACACGTCGATCAGATACGATACGATCTGGAAGGTGTAAAAGCTGATGCCGATGGGAAGAAGCAGTTGAGCGGCGGGCAGATCGATGCCGGACAACGGCCAGATGCGGTCCAGTATACTCTGTGCCGTTCGGAAGAAGAAGTCTGCGTATTTGAAAATAAACAGCCAACTGAAATCATACACCAGCCCGATAATGAGCCATAAGCGGCGATGCTGTTTGCTGCGCGCAATGCGTAAGCCGAAAAACCAGTTCATCACCGAGGACAGCAAAAACAGAAGAATATACAGTGGCTGATCCAGCGTGCCGTATGTATAAAACACGATGCTGCCCACAAGCAGACAAAGGTTGCGGTATTTTGCCGGAACAAGGTAGTAAATTGAAAAAATAATGGGGATGAACACGAATAAGAACTCAAGACTGCTGAATACCATGTTACACATTCCCCTCTTTATACTTACATTATACACAAGCATATCATAATTCGTGATAAGGTGCAATCTTTAATTCTCAAAAAAGTGCGGAAATTTTTGCAGTCTTGCGAGATGCACGGCTTTGTGATACAATACGGGGGAAAGAGGTGGAGTTGTATGCAAAAACGATCGATCGGTATTATCGGTGGTATGGGCCCGAAAGCTACGCAAGATCTGTTCGGCAAAGTGCTTGATGCGACCGATGCACACAGCGATGCGGAGCACGTCCGCATCTATATTGACTGTCATTCGGCGATCCCGGATCGTACTAAAGCGATCCTCGGCGGTGGCGAATCTCCTGTTCCGTATATGCTGGAATCGGTGGAAAAACTTGTTGCCATGGGTGCGGAACTGTTGCTGATTCCGTGCAACACGGCTCATTATTTCTATAATGACATCGCGGCGGCATCTTCGGTACCGGTTTTGCACATGATTCGCGAAACCGCGGCGGCTCTCAAACGCGAGGGGGTCACCTGCGTGGGCTTGCTCGCGACAGACGGTACGGTGCAATCAGGTGTGTACCAGAAAGAATTAGAGCAGGCAGGCATTCAAACCGTCTGTCCCGATGCGGACGGGCAACGCGAGGTCATGCGTCTGATCTACGACGGTGTAAAAGCCGGCGTTCCCACTTTCGACACGCAGGCGATCAAAACCGTTTTGCAACATCTGCGCGAGGCGGGAGGTCAGCGGATCATACTCGGCTGTACGGAACTGCCGATCGCGTTTCCTCTCTACGGTATCCCGGCCGAGGATACCGTTGATCCGACCGCCGTTTTAGCCAAAGCGGCAGTTGCCGCGGCAGGATATCCGGTGAAATAACAAGCAAGCGCAAGGCGAAAGCCTTGCGCTTGTTTGTTCGTTGTTATTGAGCAGTCGGTTCGAGTATCAGACCAATGGGGAAGTAATTGTCGGTAGTGGAGGTCACCCGCATATTGCCGTCGCTTTGCAGGACCAGCTTCATCACGATGTTGCTGTCGTTTGTGCTTTTAACGCATATTTCGGTGCTTGTCATTTCGAATGTGCACGGGGACATTCCCTCACCCTGACCGTAATAGGTTTTGCCTTGATATTCAAACGGTTGTTGATCGTCGTCTTCTTTCACAGCGGTGTACGTATAATGCATAATGACCGCGTACTCGCCGTCAAACAAGATGCGGGGACGCACCAAACCGGTGCCGTCCGGCTGCAATGCGCCGACGTAATAGTAAGTGTCTTTGTAATTGTGGGGATCTACCGTGGAAATGATTGGCTTGGTAGTTGTCGTGGTTGTAGTTGTGGTGGTTGTGGGTGCTTTTGTGGTCGTTGTCGCTTCGGTCGTGGTTGTTGTGACTTCCTCGTTAGTGGTGGTCGCGTCGGCGACAGTGGTGGTTGCATCCGTCACGTTGTTGTCACCGCAACCGGTCAACAGGGTAGCCATAAGAAACAGTGCCAGCAAGAGTGCGATACTTGTTTTCATAAAACCCCTCCTAAAATAAAAGATATGCTACCGTTATAGTAGCATATCGTTTCGCTTTTTGCAATATGGGATATCATTGTGCAATTTGCCGTTCGAGGTAAATTCGGGTGCGTCAGTTGTGGTCAGTGCGCCAGTCATATTGCGGGTAACAGTACAAATAATAATCACATTCGTCGCAACAGCACTCGTATTCCGGGTGCTCACCGTTGCCTAAGCAGTTGCGCCCTTGCCGTGACGGCGTTAACGGTGTTCCGGTTACGTCAATGATTTGCTTGTGTTGCATATTTCTTACCCCCATAAAAAAAGCACGCCCCGAAGGGCGTGCCGAAAAAGTGTTCCCTCGGGTAGTTGCGACACTAACCTTTTCTCCACGCAGGATTAGAGAGAAACACCTTTTACCAAGGTAGTTTCTCCTGCGTAGAGAAGATATTGAGTTAGTGTCGCACAAATAGTTTACCACATAATCGACGAAAAGTAAAGAGATATGAAAAGTTGTACGAAAAAGGTAGGGCGGGAGCCACGCTCCCGCCCTTTGTTGCAGAACTTATTTGAAGTATCTGTTGAGTAAACCCTCAAACGCGCGGCCGTGTCGGGCTTCGTCCTTCGCCATTTCGTGCACGGTATCGTGGATGGCGTCGTAGCCGAGCTCCTTTGCCTTGCGGGCGAGCTGCATCTTGC
>CAYVDQ010000038.1:0-10314 GCA_964450615.1 uncultured Eubacteriales bacterium
CAACCGAAACAAATACCTGCCTTGATTGCGCAAACTGTCAAGAGAAGCTGTGCAGCCATAAAAAGCAATGCAAGGATTTTTGAGAAAATATCGCAAAAGATTTTTTAATGGCGAACTACTATAAATATCTAATACTTATGACTGACTATTATATATAAATACAATTAATCTTTATATTATCAATCTTTCTTGTGTGCAAAAACGGTATATCTGGGATTTTAGCGGGTTCTTATATGTTCGGTAGGTACCTGCACATAATCTCCGTCTTTTGTTTGGAAAGCCTTATCGTTTTTTCTTTCGCTCTTTCTATGCAGCCTAAATACCCGTTCAACTTCAGATATATCGATCTCGTGAACGGTATGAATATATGTATGATTGTCGGCTTTCAAAGTTTAGGTTTCTCGAATCCGTTAAGAACAACCGCACCAAGAAAAGCGGCATACCCAAACTATGCCGATATTTTTTTCTAAGGAAGTTTATACCTAAGCGTGAAGTCTTTTTGACAAACGGTATCGGCAATGCCGATACCGTTTTGAGTTAACTGAAATTTTATTCGTCTGCTTCGTCTTTTTTACCGGAGAGCATCACGTTAGTGAGAATGCCGAGGATCAAAGCGCAGGCAATCGCCGTAAGCGTAACCTTGCCGATCGCCATCGCCATACCACCGATACCGGAAATCAAAATAACCGAAACGACAAACACGTTTTTGTTGTTTTCCAGATCAACTTTCTGAACCATTTTCAGACCGGATACTGCGATAAAGCCGTACAGTGTCATACATACGCCGCCCATCACGCAACCGGGAATGGAATCCAAGAACGCTACGAACGGGGAAATAAACGACACCACGATTGACATAATCGCCGCGGCAGTAATGGTAACGACCGAAGCATTGCGCGTAATGGCAACACAACCGACAGATTCACCGTAAGTGGTGTTGGGACAACCGCCGAAGATGGCACCGACAACGGAACCGATACCATCACCGAGCAGCGTTCTGTGCAGACCGGGCTCTTCCAACAGATCGGTTTCGATGATCGAAGAGAGGTTTTTGTGGTCAGCGATATGCTCCGCGAACACTACAAACGCTACCGGAATATACGCCACCGCGATGGTTGCCACATACGCCCAGTTGAACTCTTTAACACCGTCAATTGCCTTAAGGAACGTAAACTCCGGCAGAGCTACAAACGTACTCAGACCGATGCCGTCTTTGGTCAGCGCGGCAAACGGAGCAAGATCCAAAATAACAAGCGCTTCGTTACCGGTTTGCTGACCGATAAGCGTAAAGATCACCGCCACAACATAACCCGCTAAAATACCGATGATAAACGGAATAAGACGCGCCATTTTTTTGCCATAGGTGGAGCAAAGCACCACGACCGCTAACGTGACCATCGCGCAGATAAGGGACACCCAAGTGTGGGTTGTCATCACAAACGAACCATTGGCATCCTGCGCGCCATAGGAAAACACGTCCTTGATTGCCGCGCCGGCAAGGGAAAGACCGATCAGAGCAACCGTCGGGCCGATAACCACGGCGGGCATCAGCTTGTTGATCCAACCGACGCCGACAATTTTGACAACAATTGCGATAATCACGTACACCAAGCCGGCAAACAAGGCGCCGATAATCAAGCCTAAATAGCCGAGCGACATCGAGGTAGCACCGGCAAAAGCTGCCAGCATCGAACCGATGAACGCGAAGGACGAACCGAGGAAAACCGGACTCTTAAATTTGGTGAACAACTGATACACCAACGTGCCGACACCGGCACCGAACAGAGCGGCTGAAGCAGTCATCTCATTGCCGACAATGGCGGGCACCGCGATCGTCGCAGCCATAATGGCTAACAATTGCTGAAATGCAAACACCAATAACTGTGTGAACTTCGGCTTGTCTTTGACCTGGAACACTAATTGCATTGAAACCCCCATCCTTCCAACATAAAAATAAAAAAAGACCTTGCCACCGCAAGATCTCACAGTCCTTGTACCGCAACAAGTTGTGTTGGTCTTGCCGGTAAGCACTACCCATAGTATACACAGCGTGACAAAATTCGTCAAGATATTTTATTATAAATTCCCCTAAAATACGGTCATACTATGGTTGGGTGGTGAAAGTATGGAGAAAAAACACAAAAAAATCAAAGCACGCGCATCGGATCCGGTTACAGCGGCAATCAACAGCATGGTGACAGAAGGGCGCGGTGAGATCCTATCGGATATTCTCGGCAGCTATACCGGTACAGCCCAAGACGGCGAAACTCCCGAGCAGGATGCGGACGATCTGTAGTGTGACAGGACTCAGACCCTGTCACACTAGAGTGGTAAAAAAACGAAATACTTGCATAAATTGTCACACATGATTCGTGATAACGGACACACACTACTACTGCAAACGCAAGATGAATATCGGCGGCAACGCCAAAATCGTTTTTGAGGAGTGTAACTGTATGTCCAGCAAGAACAGCATGGTTCCCGAGGCTCGCGAAGGTCTCAACCGTTTTAAGATGGAAGCTGCCAACGAAGTTGGCGTGACTCTGAAACAGGGTTACAACGGCGACCTGACCGCGAAACAGGCCGGTTCCATCGGTGGCCAGATGGTCAAAAAGATGATCCAGCAGTACGAGAATAACCTGAAATAAATAAAGGTATTCGGTAAGCAAACGCCGCCGGAGGGCAATCGTTCTCCGGCGGCATTGTTTTCGCGGACAATTTTCAAAAAAATCCACGTAAATGCTTGACAAATATAAAAAAACGGGTATAATAAACACGTTCGGCATATTGCGGAATTGTGTAAAGGTAGCACGAGAGTCTCTGAATCTCTTTGTCTAGGTTCGATTCCTAGTTCCGCAGCCACAAAAAGCCTATCACACTTGTGTGATAGGCTTTTTTGAACGATGTGTTCCGCAAGCGGAACGTGATGTGCACTTCGTGCGTAAGGCGGAACACATCTCCTCACTTTGCGACGAAGAAACAATACATCACTGTGCGTTAGCACAACATCACATCGGCGAAGCCGATACATCACTAAAAACGGTTCGGGTTCAAAACCTAATAGCAAAATTCAAAAATATCTTTTCGTAGTATCTTCACAAAAGCCCCTGCCTTGCTTACAAGGCGAGGCTTTTTCATCTTTGTCACAGGGGCGTTTTCCCTTGACACTTCATACCTAATTGTGGTATAACAGTCCTGAAAATATCATGAAAATGAGGAATGGCTATGCGATGTATACACCTGGATTTTCACACTAGCCCGGCAATCAACGGAATCGGTGAAAAATTCGATAAAGAAAAGTTCACAAAAACTATCAAGGAAGCAAACGTTGACCTCGTTACCGTTTTTGGGAAATGCCATCACGGATATACGTACTACCCCTCAAAGGTCGGCGAGATGCATCCGGGATTAACGTTCAATCTGCTGAAAGAAGAGATCGATGCCATACACGCCGCCGGCGCCAAAGCCCCGATCTATCTGCCGATCGGTTGGAGCAAAAAGGACGCTGACGAGCATCCCGAATGGCATCATATCGATTATTTCACCCGCGAGCCCAAATACATCGGAGACGTTCCCTCCGAGGAAAAACTCGACGAGCCCCTCGCCCATTGCTCTTGGACAACGCTTTGTCCGGCTGGAGACTACGGCCGTTATTTAGAAGAACTCACGCGCGAGTTGTGCGAAAACTTCGACGTATCCGACGGTGTATTTTACGACATCTGCTTCATCAACGACGCCTGCGCGTGTGATGCCTGCCGTGCCGGAATGAAAAGCATGGGACTGGATCCCGAAAATTACGAGGATGCCAAGAAGTATTACACACTCAAACGCATTGAAATGATGAAAACGTTGACGGGTATCGTTCACGAATACGCCAAGGACGCGCCGGTTTTCTACAACGGTGGCGCCAGTATGAACCGAACCGTTTATCATCCCTATCAAACGCATTTTGAGATGGAAGATCTTCCAACCGCCTGGGGCGGCTATGATCTGATGCCCATTCGAGCCAAGTTCTTTGAACGGTACAGAAAACACTTCCTCGGGATGACGGGTAAATTCCATCACAACTGGGGCGAGTTCGGCGGATTTAAAAACAAAGAGGCGCTCCGCTACGAGTGTGCGGATATGCTCAGTGTCGGTGCCTCGATCTCGGTAGGTGACCATCTCCATCCGTCTGGCGATATCGACGAAAGCACCTATGCCGTTATCGGCCACGCGTTTGACTATGTGAAAAAAATCGAAAAATATTGCGAAAACACAAGAGCCTACACCGATCTGGCAATCTGGCTCAGCCACGTCACCGAATCCGATATAGGAACCTCCAAGCTGTTGCAGATAATGCATCTGGAATACGACGTTCTGGAATCCGGTGATGATCTTAGCAAATACAGGTGCATTATTCTGCCCGACAAATGCCAATTCTCCGATGCGGACAAAGCGGCACTAAAAGCGTTTGTCAACAACGGCGGAGCAATCGTTTCCAGTTATGAAAGTATCTTTGATGAACTGGGAATTGAAAAGATCGAGCCCTCTTCTGCGGATGCCGATTATATCCGTTGCGACGTCGACGAGATCACCACACCGTTCCTTTCCTATTCCAGCGCTTACAAAGTGAAAACGGACGGCGAAGTACTCGCATGGGTGCACGAGCCGTACTTCAACCGCACCCTCCGTCATTTCTGCGGTCATAAGAATACGCCCTATAAGACGGAACCCGCCAACTATCCCGCTCTCGTCAAACGCGGGAACGTGGTCTATTTTGCACACCCTGTTTTTGAAGCGTACAATCAGTCGGGAAGTTATATTCTGGAGCGGTATATCATCCAAGCGATTGAATCCGTCTATGACAAGGCGATCGTGACGAGCGAGCTCCCCTCTTGCGGCAGAATTCGACTCAGAGAGAATACGAACGAAGGGTATCTCGCTCTGCACGTGCTGTATGCGCCCCCCGTCAATCGCGGCAACGCGTTTCTGTTACCCGATTTTCCGAAACTTCACGACGTCACCATCACACTGAAGGTCAATCGGAACATCACCTCCGCCGTTTCCAAGCCGGATGACGTTTCCATTCCGTTCACGCAGGTCGGTGATGCCGTTACACTGAAGTTGCCACCGTTTAGACTGCACGAGTTGATTATCTTGAAATAAACCAAGCGCCGCCCAGTACGATATGTACCGAGCGGCGCTCTATTTTTATTATTGTGAGGTCGCTACCGTCGTGGTAGTCAGCTCTGTGCTTGTTTAAAATCTGCGATATACGCGTCGATATTGGCTTTGCAAGCAGCGTTGATCTCGGTAATACCGTCACCAAGCAACGCCATGGTGCGGTCATACGAATACCCCGCCTCAACGACCTCCGCTTCGGTCAAGTTGTAGGTAGTCGCCCAATCTACACTTTTATCCAGCGGAATGAGGATATATTCCTCAAACGAACTGTTTGTGGGATAACCGGCACGAATAAACCCTCTGCCCATGCACCAGACCGGTAACACATCCACCGACGAGATCATTACAGTACCGTCCTCATACTTGGTGGCGGTTACATTAAACACAACGCCATCCTCGGTGTGGCCGTTGTCATTACAATTGGTGCCATGCTCCAAGCGGTGCGTATCCTTTGTTCTGTCGGCAACGTCGGGATAGTCACAACCTGCAAAATGCCAGGAATCCTGATAACATTTCGGGCTGTTCGCCTGTGTGCCGCCCGCCATACACTCGATCTGTTGACCGCAAAGCAGGTTGCCGCTGGAATACAGACAGATGGTTTGATGATCACCCGCGGTACTCTTGATGAGTTCGACCGGTTGGATCTTGTGCGGGTGACCGCCGACGATGACGTCCACACCGAGATCGCACATTTTTTGGGCAATTTCTTGCTGGGATTCGTTGGGAGACAGCGAATATTCTTGACCCCAGTGAATGTAGAGGTAGATCAACTCCGCACCCTTGGTGCGCATTTCGGTAATCAGCCCCTCGACATCTTGATAAAATGCCGGCAAATTGTCGGTGGAAAACCCGTTGGTATTCCAATAAGAACCATAGGTATAGTTGACGATACCAATCTTGATGCCGTTAACATCCTTAATACTATAGCGGTCATCCTCAGCGTTTTGACGGCTACCGGTATAATCCATCCCATATTCAGTGAGCGTTTCCATTGTCTTTTTAATACCCGCAACACCGCCGTCTCCGATATGGTTGTTGGCAGTAAGACCCATATCGTATCCGCAGTCCTTGAGTGCTTTCACTACAGTAGCGGGTACGCGGAACGGTAAGGACGAATACGTGCCGTTGGCACTGACCGAAAATTCGGCGTTCACGACCGCATAATCCAGTTTGGAAACATACGGCTGTAAAAAGGCGAACGAGTCGGTAAAATCAAATGTACCGGTCGCCGCATCGTAAGCCGATTGACGTACGGGGTTATGGATCAAAATATCGCCCGAACTGCCCAAGGAGGCAGTAGCGGTCACGGCGGGACCACGCGAATCGGTCGTGGTGGTCGCACCGGTTTCTCCACCGTCGGAATGGTTGCGAATCGTATTAACAAGCAGCGCAATACCGCCGGCGACAAGCGCCAAAATCAGTACCAGCACCAGCACGATCAACGCGCGGCGAACGGCTTGTTTTCGTCTTTGTTGTCGGACATGCTTTCTGGGTGGCATTCGTCATCCATCCTTTTCGTTTTTATTCATTTATTTTACACCAAACAGCCAACATAGTCAACCTGTGCGTCACCATCTTTTTTATCATCGCATAGCATGACAGTAGAAATGTCTGTAAGGAGCGATTTGAAATGGACACGCGAATGGGCTTACATGAACTCGCGGTCGGGCAACGCGCGATCGTAGAGACCTTACATATAACCGGCGGCATGCGCCGTCGTTTACTGGATATCGGATTAGTGAAACAGACGACGGTGGAGTGTGTCGGCAAAGCACCGAGCGGGGACCCGATCGCGTTTTATATTCGCGGCGCCGTGATCGCGTTGCGCGTCGAGGATTGCCGACGCATTGAGGTCAGGAGGTTGTAAAATGGGACTGACAAACCGTTCGGTAGGGACGCACGCGGTGGATCAAGGGCTTTCTGTGCAGCGTACCGACGACTATGATAAGGTGATCGCACTGGCGGGTAATCCCAACGTGGGAAAAAGCACCGTGTTCAACGGGCTGACCGGTCTGCATCAGCACACCGGCAACTGGCCCGGAAAAACGGTATCCAACGCGCTCGGCCGTTGCCGCTTTGAAGAGCAGGGGTATATTTTGGTGGACATTCCGGGCACCTACTCGCTGATGGCGCATTCCACCGAAGAAGAGGTCGCACGCAATTTCATTTGTTTCGGTGAGCCGGATGCGATCGTGGTGGTCTGTGACGCCACCTGCCTGGAACGCAATTTGAATCTGGTGTTGCAAGCCGTTGAAACCGGCCGACGGGTGATCGTTTGTGTCAATTTGCTGGACGAGGCAAAGCGCAAGGGGATCGAGATCAATCTGCCTCTGTTATCGAAACGCTTGAGTGTGCCGGTGATCGGTGTGGTTGCCCGCCGTAAAAAGGATCTGCAACAGCTGCTTGACACCTTGCATGAAACGCTGCAAACACCGCCCTTGGCATCTTGCACTCCCGTCTACCCTGTTGCTTTAGAAAGTGCTCTGGCACGTTTGGTGCCGTTGTTAGACGAGGTTCCGTGCGGCGGTCTAAGCAAGCGGTTCGTTGCCTTAAAATTATTGGAGCAGGACAGCACCCTGACGAACGAAATCACACGGTACCTCGGCCGTGATTTGTTGCAGGACGACGCCGTACAAGCGGCATTAGAGGATGCGCTTTGCGACCTTAAAGCGGCAGGACTGACACCCGACACGCTCAAGGATCAAATGGTAGCAACCGTTGTCAAGACCGCTGAGCAGCTCTGCCGTGGTGTTGTGACCCGTCAGCGCTCCGAATACGATGCCGCTGACAAACGCATCGATCGCCTACTCACCGGACGGCGTTTCGGATATCCGTTAATGCTCGCTCTGCTTGCCACCGTGTTTTGGTTGACAATCCGTGTGGCAAACGTTCCGTCGCAGTGGTTGTCGACCGCTTTGTTTTGGGTACAGGATCGGCTGTCCGATCTGTTTTATCTGCTAGGGGCACCCGAATGGTTACACGGTGCAGTCGTGCTCGGCGCGTATCGCGTGCTCGCTTGGGTGGTATCGGTCATGTTACCGCCGATGGCGATCTTCTTCCCCCTCTTCACGCTACTGGAAGACGTCGGATACCTGCCACGCATCGCGTATAACCTGGACCATGTGTTCTTACGCTGTCGCGCGTGCGGAAAGCAAGCACTCACCATGTCGATGGGATTCGGATGCAATGCCGCGGGCGTTGTCGGTGCGCGGATCATCGATTCCCCGCGTGAGCGATTGCTCGCGATACTCACCAACAATTTTGTTCCTTGCAACGGTCGCTTCCCTACCCTCATCGCGGTGTTGACCATGTTTTTCATCGGCACGGCAGGGAACGCACTTGATTCGGTGCTGGCAACCCTGCTGCTCACCGTTTTGATCGTATTGGGGATCCTCGTGACCTTCGGCGTCACCAAACTGTTGTCCTGCACGATACTCAAAGGCGTCCCCTCGTCCTTCACGCTGGAAATGCCGCCGTATCGCAAGCCGCAGATCGGGCGGGTCATCGTGCGCTCTCTGTTTGACCGTACCTTGTTTGTGTTGGGACGCGCCGCCGCCGTCGCGGCACCTGCCGGGTTGCTCATCTGGATATTGGCAAACGTCACCGTCGGTGAAATCAGTCTTTTGCAACACTGTGCGGCATTTCTCGACCCTTTCGCACGCTTGATGGGACTTGACGGTGTCATCCTGATCGCCTTTATTTTGGGATTTCCCGCAAACGAGATCGTCGTGCCGATCATGATGATGACTTACATGGCGACAGGAAGCCTGACACAACTCGAAAACCTCGGCGCCATGCGTGAACTCTTTGTGAGCAATGGGTGGACCTGGCAAACAGCGGTGAGCATGCTCTTATTCACGCTCTTGCACTGGCCGTGTTCGACAACACTGATGACAGTAAAAAAGGAAACCGGCAGTGTAAAATGGACGATTCTCGCTTTCCTATTACCTACTGTGGTAGGAATCTTAGCTTGTATGCTCTTCACTGCCATCGCAACATAAATATAGCCCACCCATAGGTGGGCTGTATTTATTAAGGCAATCGTGCCGCGTGAAAACGCAAATAGAAAAGCTTTAGGGTTATATTCACCATTTCATGGGGATCGTGCACGCCAATATACCAAAAAGTCCTATATAGGCGACTTTCGTTTGATAACAATTCATTATGCGCACGTAACATTTCCCGCCAAGCGGTCTGTGTCATGTCACCATACTCGTGATTTAAAAAATGATTTGTTTTTTCTGTACCCATATACCCTTCCAAGGTCATAAAACAGCGATCAAATTCTTCAAGTATATTCATAATCAACTCACCCTTTCGAATCCAATTTAAACAATAGGTCAAAACAACCCTAATGTCAATAGGTCGTAGTGCCATAATAGATTTAGGTGAGGAACAATGTCAAGATTGCGAGAACTTCGCAAAGAACGTGGGTATACACAAATCAAAATGCAAATGTTGACCGGCATTGATCAAAGTGATTATTCAAAATTGGAAACCGGCAAACGGTACATGACATTTGAACAGTGCGTTAAAATTGCCCAAACGCTTGATACCAGCATGGATTATCTTGCTGGTTTGACTGACAAAAAAGACCCCTATCCTCGTCGGAAATAGATATAGAACAACCCGATACGGCGTACCGTATCGGGTTGTTTTGTTTAGCATAACGGAATCAGCAACATCGTGCGATTTTGTAAAATTTCTTCGGTTAAGTTGTTTTCCTTCATCAACGCAATCGGCGAAGCGTGCTCGGCCTTGGCGATCTCCCATAATGAATCACCGGCTTTTGCAAAGCAAACCTTCACCTGACAATGTTCCATCCCTTGTGCGCAAGGGTGCGGGGCACTTTCATCGGCTTGCAAAGCGGTAATGGCAAGGTGGCTCTCCGTGGCACTTGTGCGGCTGCAAACCAACAGTCGGATCCGCAACTCAAGGCGTTCGCCGGCTAAGGTATAATCCGTGTCCAACACATCGGCACTGACAGCGGTTTGATCGCACGCATTGCTAAGCGGAACAGTCGCATCCAATGGTCGTTCATAATACGATACCATGCCGTTTGCATCCCGAGCGATCAGTTGTACCAATAACTGCCCTTGAAGCGTGCCGTCCTGACAAGAAACGGTGACCACATCGCTCCACACGTCG
>CAYVDQ010000039.1:0-10118 GCA_964450615.1 uncultured Eubacteriales bacterium
TTACTAAAGTTTTTCTTCTCCCCCAGTAAAACTGGGGGTTTATTGGTACACCAAAAAAAGGCCACCCGATCATCACGATCGAGCGGCCGAAAAACAGCGTTATGCACAGCGTCCGACCGACGCCACTTGCAGCTCAGCGGTCATATCATACGCCACACGGCGCCACACCTCACGGCGGCGTCGGCGGTTGCGCACCATGGCTGCATCGCGCTTCATCGACAGCGTGCAGCAAGAGAGCACCGTCAAGCGGCACAGCATCAAAATAACGGTCAGCACGGGATATTCCCCCATCGCCAGAATGCCGCACATGGCAATCTCCATAGCCGCCATAGACAGCGGAATCCACGCCATACGACGGGTGACAGCACACTTGGCCGCCACCATCATATATAAACTTACCGCACCAAACACGGCGGCTGTAACAACACTAAAGATCATACCGAAAACTCCCTTTTTCGCTGTTCATAAAAATCCGAACATTTGTTTCTTTAATGTCATTATAGCAGTCTGTTTTTTAAAAGTCAACAAAAAACGAAAATTTGTTCGGATTTTTTATTTTTCGTTTTTCGCGCGTCGCTTTGCGGCGGTCACGGTGTTTTTCAGCAGCATGGTAATGGTCATGGGGCCGACACCGCCGGGTACGGGGGTGAGATAACCGGCAACCTCGTCAACAGCAGGATCAACGTCGCCGCACAACTTTCCTTCCGCATTACGGTTCATGCCGACGTCAATGACCGTAGCACCCGGCTTCACCATATCGGGGGTCACAAACGCGGCCTTCCCCACTGCCGCAACCAGCACGTCGGCGCGACGGCAAACCTCTTTGAGGCCGCGGGTGCGGGAATGACAGATCGTCACGGTCGCATTTTCGTGTAGCAAGAGCATCGCCATTGGCTTGCCGACAATGTTACTGCGACCGATCACGACACACTCCTTACCTTCGACCGAGATGCCGCTGCGGTGTAAAAGCTCCATCACACCGGCAGGCGTACAAGGCAGAAACGAATAGTCGCCGATCATAATGTGACCAACGTTCGCCGCATGAAACGCATCCACGTCCTTGTGCGGCGCAATGGCGGCGATCACTGCCTTGTCGTCTAAGTGCGAGGGCAGCGGTAGCTGACACAAAATGCCGTCAATGTCCTCACGCGCGTTGAGCGCCTCAACATGCCGGAGCAACTCCTCCTGCGTGGTGGCGGCAGGCAAAGCAATCTCTTCGGAATACACGCCGATCTCGGCGCAGCCCTTCTTTTTGTTGTTCACGTACACGCGGGAAGCCGGATCGTCACCCACGATGATAACCGCCAATCCCGGAGTCGTGCCCGCCGCTTTTAATTGTTCAACTTCGCGCGCCAAATCCTGCCGCACCGCAGTAGAAATAGCTTTTCCGTCAATTTTGTTCGCCATCGTCTTCCTCCTCAAACGCTTGCGCTTTGAGCGCCTTTTCTTCATAGCGCTCCTCGGTTTTCTCCTGCTCAAATGCTTGCGCTTCGAGTGCTTTTTCTTCATACTGCGCCTCGGTTTTCTCCTGCAACAGCTCTGCGAACTGTTCGGGATCGGCAAGCGGGATCGTCGCCTCATCGTCCGTCGCCTTGGCCAGGTAGCTCTCTCGACTTTTGAAAATAAAAAACAGAACCGCGCCGCCGATCACGGACAATAACGCAACCAAACACGACACTTTCATGGTAAACAAATACAAGCTGTCGGTACGCAGCAGTTCGATGAAAAACCGACCGGTACCGTACCACATGATATACATGGCGAACAGCTGTCCTCTGAACTGATAGGCCTTGCGGGACACAATATGTAACAGCACAAAGCCAAGGACACACCACAAAGATTCATATAAGAAGGTGGGGTGTACCGGCACTGCGGGATCGTACCCAACGCCTGCCAGCGGGTTTGCGGTACTGGAAATCCAGCTGCCCGACATGCCCCACGGCAGCTCGGTATTACCGCCGTACGCTTCCTGGTTGAAGAAATTTCCCCATCTGCCGACAGCCTGTCCGATTAAAAACCCGATAGAGGCAATATCGAACATTCGCAGCGTGTCCACCTTGCGAAGCGGACACATCCACAAAGCCGTCACAAACGCACCGATCACACCGCCGTAGATGGCAAGCCCGCCCTTCCACACATATAAAATGGTGATAGGGTCTGCAAAATACTGCGCACGATCATCCGAAAACAGCACATAATACAGCCGCGCGCCGATAAACGCCATGACGGTGCACACCAGCACCACGTCAAGCATCGGATCTTTTTGAAGTCCGAAGCGTTTGGCATTGTGAAAGCCGTATACCACCGCGAGCAAAAAGCCGATAGCGATCAGCAGACCGTACCAGCGCATGCTGAGCTCGGTGTTAAAAAACGGAATGGAGAAAATCTCCTCCTCTAGCGGGATGGTCCATCCCAATTTCGGAAACGAAACATACGAATCCATTTTGATCATCCTTTCTGTTAGTGATTTGCGAGTATTTTAACGCAGCAGAAGCATCACATTTCCCCAAAACAAATCGGGTTCGAATGCGTCAGTTGTGGTTAGTGTGACAGGACCCAGACCCTGTCACACTAGAATCCTGTCATACTACAACGGCAGCACCAGTGAAAGTGCAGACGCTTCTTCCGAGAAATCACGCTCGATCCGCTCACGCACCGCTTCGACATCCAATGTCGCAACGGCGTCCAATGCCGCAAAGGGTGAGCGATTGGCAAAATGGGCTTCCAACACCAGATCGCCGCACGATTCCACGTTGTCAAGCTGTGACACCAAACGACCGTACACCGCGTTCCGCGCCGCGTGGAACTCCTCGCTCGTGACACCCTCTCGCTTTAAGCGGGCGATCTCTGCACGAAACGCCTCGCACACTGCCTCGGGATCATGCGATTCGCCGCCCAAAATCCACACACCGTAACCGGGTCCGTCAAAATATTCCAAACCGAACGACGCGTTGATAAGCCCGCGCCGCATCAAATCGGCATACAGCGGATTAGCACGACCGCCGAGCACCTCCTGCAGCACCTCTGCTGCCGCAAGCGCTCCTGCCGATTCGCTCTCGACACCCGACAGCGGCACCTTATATCCCAAATAGAACAACGGTTCCGCGACCGGCATCCGCACTTCTATGCGCGACTGTGCCGCCGTGTGCGGCTCATCCACCGGTGCGCGCGGCGGAACCTTCCCCCGCGACGATTTGAGGAGTCGATCAGCGACCTCCTCCACCTGCTCGCAGGTGACGTTGCCGGAAACCGACAGCACCATGTTCTGCAGGTCGTAAAAGTTCTCGTAGCATCCGTATAACAACTCCGGCGTGATTTCGGCAATGGATTCCACCGTTCCCGCAATATCGATCCTCACCGGATGACGATGATACAGCGCCGTCAACAGATTACAAAACACCGTACGCGACGGAGAATCCTCGCACATACGGATCTCCTGGCCGATGATGCCGCGTTCCTTTTCCACCGTTTGCTCGGTGAAATACGGATCCTGCACAAAATCCAACAAAATTTCCAGCGACTCCGTCAAGTTCTGTGCGCAGGAAAATAGATAGGCAGTATGGTCAAAAGACGTGTACGCGTTCGCGTTGGCACCGGTTTTCGCGTATCGCTCAAACGCATCACATTCTTCGTTTTCAAACAATTTATGCTCCAGATAATGCGCAATACCCGCCGGCAATTCGACCGTTTTTCCGGTTTCGGGATCGATATAAGCCGTGTCAATCGCACCGTAGTCGGTGGCGAACACCGCGTACGAGGAGACATAGCCCTCCTTCGGCCACACGTAGATCGGCAGCCCCGAAGCGTGCAGCATATAATAGCACCGCTCACCCGTGTGCGAGCAGGTGTACTCCGTCCACTTACTCATCTGCCGTTCCCCCCTTTTGCGCCAACAGATAGGCGCACTCGTACCGCACCCGCTTTGCGGCGGCGATCACGTCTTCGCGCGTGACCGCTTCGATCGCTTCCCGCGTTTGTTCCGGTGTGGTTGGCTGCAAGAGCGCCGCCTGCGACACGTACCATGCCGCTCTGGCACTTTGCGAATCGTTTACCGCCTCAAAGCTTTGCACAATACTGCGGCGCGCCGCTTCCAGCTCCTCGTCGGTAAACTCGCCACGACGAATCGCCTCCAGTTGCACCAAAATCTCGGTTTCTGCACGTTCGGCATTCGCCTCGTCCACGCCGCTTTGCACAAACAAAACACCCTTGATACGATCGTACACCGACGAGCAATAATAGCAAAGGCTCAACTTTTCACGAACGTTTTTAAACAGTAACGAGGTCGCCGTACCGCCGAGCAACGCGTTCATCAGCCGCGTGGCATTCACACCCGCCTCCGGCTCGGCACACCCCACACGGAACCCGAGCACCAGCTTGGATTGCCCAACCTCCATGCGCTCCACCTGCCGACGGAATTCCGGCAAGCAGGTAACAGTATCGGTATGACAAGCGACCGGCTCTCTGCCGCTGACAGCGGCAAACTCGCGGCATAAGGTCTCCTCCACGTCCGGTAAGGCACGGTCGCTTTGCAGGATCAGCTGCACCGACGCCTCCCGCAGCACCCGCCGCCACGCGGCGGTCACCGCCTCCGGAGTCAGCGATTCAATCACCGCGGCATCGCCATAACGGCCGATTCCGTATGCTTCGTCGGGGCATAGCAACCGCTCCGCTTGACGGCGCGCATACCACCGCTTTTCATTGATCTCGGCACGCACCTCTTCCGCCAGACACCGCCGTTCCGTTTCCACGTCCTCGACGCGGAACACACCGTTTTCAAGTGCCGGACGGAACAGCATTTCAGAGAGAAGCTGGGCACACGCGGCGGTCAGCTGTTCTCCGTTAATCGCATAGCGGTCACCGGTGCATTCGGCGGTGAGGATCAAGGCTTGCGTTTCCCCGATACGGGCAACATCTCCCGTCACCGCTGCGCCGTACAACTGATTCAAGCGTCGATGTAACGCCGTAAAATCGGGATGTGCCGCACAGCCGCGGATCAACAGCCGCGGCAAGAGAGCATACTCCTCTACCGTTTCCTTCTCAAGCGGCATCAGCAGTGCCACCGTCAGTTGTGAAGTTTTGAATCGTTCATCGGGAATCAGCAGGCTGTGAACGCCCGCCCCGAGCAAGCGGTTATCGGTTTTCATGCGCAGACCTCCGTCTGTTTTTATAGACTATTGGTATGAGTATACCACAAATTTCCCGCCGTGAAAAGTCTTTATTTGTCATTCACTGCGCAAGGCTTCAACCGGCGGCAATTTGGACGCCTTATATGCCGGGTATACGCCGAACACCACACCCACAAACACCGAAAATGCCGCCAGTGACAAAAACACCGACGGCGACACCGTCGCTTTCAAGATCAGCAACAGCACCCCTGCCGGCAGCATTCCGACAAGTGCACCGGCGCAAGAGAGCAACACCGCTTCTGCCAAAAACTCCGCCAAAATGCGGTTTTGCGTGGCACCGATGGCTTTTTTGATGCCGATTTCCCGCGTGCGCTCACTCACCGAAGACAGCATCACCGTCATAATGCCAAAGCCCGACACCACCAGCGAAACCCCGCTGAGCACCGTCAACACACCGGCGACGATATCCACAAGGCGGCCGAGCCGATCCTTTTGTGCGGCAAGATTATCAGTGCGAAACGGCGCGTTGCCGTCATACAAACGATCCAGCACGCGCTCGATCTGCTCCCCTGTTTTGTCGGTAACGTCGCTGCTGACCGTGCGCACCGCGATCTGGTCAAAGCTCTGCCGTCCCGTGAGCTGTTGCAGGGTGGTATACGGCAGATACACCATACCGGGGATCATGGAGGTGACGCTCTGTAATAAACTGCTGCCGGTTTGCGTGACACCGATCACCGTCAGCTCTTGTGTCAGGTTGCCGACGTTAACCGTAACGGTTTTTCCCACCACGGCTTCTCTGCCGTATGCCGCCTTTGCCGCCGCTTCATCCAACACGCACACGGAAGCGGCAGCTGCCACATCACCGGCAGCGATCATGCGGCCGTAACGAAGCGTCAGTGAAATCACCTGACCGGCGCCCGCATCGATGCCGCACAGCACCGATTCACTGCTGCCGCGCGAAGTGGACACGCCGGTGATCTGCAGCATCAGCGGCATCGCAGAGGACACCTGCGATAAGCCGCGTATTTCCTGCAAGGCCTCCTCGCTGAGCATCGTATCGTTCGTCAGTGCCATGACCGACAATCCGCTGACGCCCATGCTGTCAAGTTCCTCATCCACGAACGCGCGCCCGACGTTGCCAACTACCGTCACGACCGACACCATCATCACACCAACCGCGATACCGCCAACCGTGAGCAACGTTCGCCCGCGTTTTCGCAACAACTGGCGCAAGGCGTTTTTTATCAGTTCCATCGCTCATCCCGCCCGCACACGGACGCGCGCTCCTGATAGGACTTCCGGAGTCTGTACCACCCGTTCGCCCGCCGATATGCCGGACACCACCAAAACTCCGTCGGCATATTCGGCTGCCACCTCGATCGGCTGCTGCTCGGCAACACCGTTTTCCCGATACACATACACGCATTCCTCTCCTTGTTCATTTTGCGTAAGACAATCGTACGGGATCAGCAAAACATCCTCGTCGGTTTGTGTCACGATTTCCGCTTGAGCATTGAGTCCCGTTCGCAATGAGTCGTCTGCCACTCCCTCATCCAGTGAAACGACCGCATCCACCACCGTTTCCGAAACGGTACCGATGTATTCCTGACGCGCCGAGGTTGCAAGGGAAGTCAGCGTGCCGAGGTACTGCTCTTTGGAAAAGGCTACCCCCGTGACAATCACCTTCTGCCCGATCTGCACCTGCGGCAGGAAGCGTTCACGGACCGTCACCGCAATCTGCATCCCCTCACCGGATGCAATCGTTGCACACGGCTGTGTATAATCCGTGATCTCTCCCGCCCGTACGCTGAGCGAGGTAACAACACCGGACACGGGTGCTACCACCTGTGTATCGGTGATATCCGTTACCCCATTCGGCAAAGAGCCCGCCAGTTGTGACAGCGCTTGGCGCGTTGCCTCCGCATCGACCGAAAACAGCGCGTCACCTTGCTTGACCGTCTGTCCTTCCTTCACGTATATCTCTTTTGCAACGCAGGGGATCTCAACGTAGACCGCCCGACTTTCGCTTGCCTCCACCTTACCGGTGCATTTCACCGTTTGTTGTACGGTTTGCGGTTCGATCGTCATTAAGGTGACCGGAATTTCCTCCTCCGTCGCCCATGCTTTTATGCCGAAAATCGCGGCGACGGCAAGACCGGTGCCAAGCACCAGCCACAGATATTTTTTCATGCTGCTTCCTCCCTTTTCACTTGCTATTCTTTGAAGGAAACTGCAAATTATAACAACAAAAAAGGCGAAAGCGTTATCTGCTTTCGCCTCAAAAAATCATTTACAGTTTCTCGTATGCTTCACGCACCGTCGCGGCACCGATCACCTCGATCGGGTAACTGCCGTGCAACGATTTCAGGGTGTGCGCGGGCACGATGATCCGTGTAAACCCAAGCCGTGCCGCCTCCGCAATACGCTGCTCGGCACCGGATACCGCCCGCAGCTCACCCGCCAAACCGATCTCACCGAACGCGACCACGCCCTCATCCATCGGTTTATCCTTCAAGCCGGAAATCAACGCCAGCGCTACCGGCAGATCCGCCGCCGGCTCATCCAACCGCAGACCGCCGATCACGTTAAGGTAGGTATCCAAATTCGAGAAAAAATAGCCGGCACGCTTTTCCAGCACCGCGAGCAGCAACGCCAGGCGGTTGCCGTCAAAGCCGGTGGACATACGGCGCGGATTGCCAAATCCGGTGGGCGACACCAAGCCCTGCACCTCGGCAAGCAACGGCCGCGTTCCCTCCATCACACAGGCAACACAGGTGCCGCTGACGTTTTTCGGTCGACCGGACAACAGCATCATAGAGGGGTTTTCCACCTCACACAAGCCGACGTCCTGCATTTCAAACACGCCGATCTCATTCGTGGAGCCGTATCGGTTTTTCGCACAGCGGAGCATGCGATAATTGCCGTGCGGATCGCCCTCAAAATATAAAACGCAGTCCACGATATGCTCCATAACCTTCGGGCCGGCGATCGCGCCGTCCTTGTTGACGTGGCCGACAATGAAGATCGGAATATCGTTTTGCTTCGCTTCCCGCATCAACGCGGACGCACACTCGCGCACCTGCGTGACACTGCCGGGCGAAGACGCCACTTCCGATAAGCTGACCGTTTGGATCGAGTCAACAACGACAACGTCCGGTTTTTCTGCGCGGATTGCCTCCAAAATAGCATCCATGTCGGTTTCGCAAAGCAACAGCAGGTTCGCACCGCCGACCGAGAGCCGTTCGGCACGCAGCTTGATTTGACGCGCTGATTCCTCACCGGATACATACAAAATACGGAATTTCTCGCTCAAATGACCGCATATCTGCAAAAGCAGCGTGGATTTACCGATGCCGGGATCGCCGCCGATCAACATCAGCCCACCCGGCACGATACCGCCGCCCAGTACGCGGTCAAGCTCTCCGATACCGGTAAGGTAACGGGTTTCCGCTTGCGTATCAATACCGTCCATGGTGGTGATCTCTGCACGGCGAACAGCCGTCGCACCCGCGCGCTGTACCGTCACGATCTCCTCTGCAATGGTATTCCACTCGCCGCACAACGGACATTTACCGGACCATTTCGGGAACTGTCCGCCGCACTCCGAGCAAACGTATACGCTTTTTTGCTTTCCTGCCATCTTGCTATCCTCCCAAGACGCCCGCAGCAATCGCGAACGCCATCTGAAGTTGATATTCACGGGTTTTGAGTTTTTCGCGTTCCGTTTCGTTTGATAAAAACCCACATTCCACAAGCACCAACGGCTGCGTGGCATGCTTTAATAAATACACGTTGCCGTCATCTTTTTTCAGTTCGCGGGTATTGTTTGGCTGCAAGAGCTTAATCACCGATGCGCGAATTGCCGCCGCCAGCACTTGGCTGTCCGCGGAACCGGTACCATAAAACACCTGCGTGCCGCTGTACTGTGTCTGCGGGAATTTGTTTTGATGGATACTGACCGTCATATCCGCCTGCTCAATCAAAGACAGGCGGTTCTTCATATCGCTGACCTTGCGTTCACGCAACGTATCCCCCATCGCATTCACCATCGTATCTTCGGTGCGGGTATAAGAAACGGTATACCCCATCACCCGCAGCAGATCGCCGAGAGGACGCGCAATCGCTAAATTAATGTGCTTTTCCAGCGTGCCGTCGGCACCCTGGGCTCCGCCGTCCGCACCGCCGTGACCGGCATCGATCAAAATACGCGGCGAGGTGCCAACACAAGCAGATGCGCCGCGCCGCTGCGTCACGCCGAATGCCATTGTCACCATCAATGCCGCACTGACAATGACGATCGCTATATCCGTAGCCGTTGATTTCACCGCGATCCCCTCCGCTTACTACTGTATGCGGCAGAGACGGTACTTATTTCTCTTTGTTCACAAAAACGATCTTTTCGCGCAGGGAAATATGACGATACCCCAGGAAATATGCTAATGTGGCCACCGCTGGCATAAACAGCAGCGGCAAGCCCGCACACAGAATACCTCCCCACGAAACATCTGCGGTGGTAACGGTGACGACCGATCCCATCGACCACACAATCACGGGATACAACGCCGTATGGCAGAGGCGATATGCCGTCGCCATACCCCCCCAAAAGCCGAACAGTTTATCCGCGATCAGTGCCAAAAAGCTGATAACCGACGGAATGGCCGCCAACAGACCGAGCTTTAACCCACGCAGCGGATCATGCGTCATATGACCGAAATTGGCGGAATTTGCGTTTTTATCACCCAAATCCCACATCTTGGTGTACACGATCAGCGCAAACAAGATCCCCTGCAGGATGAGCGCCACCAAGTTCATAACAAAGCCGGTGATTTCCAGCATCGAGAAGATGACCCCCACCGACAAATACAAAAACAAACCCATAATGCCGGCAAGCCACGTATTTCCGTATAACTTTAGCGCCTGGCGAATTGTGTTCTTCAACATAATCAACACCTCGCATATAAACTCCCAAGTGCATTGTAACACAGTTTCATG
>CAYVDQ010000040.1:0-9892 GCA_964450615.1 uncultured Eubacteriales bacterium
GGCAGTTGGTGACCTGCACGGCATCGTGCTCGCACACCTTCACGCATTTTCCGCAACCGATACAGCCGACCTTGCACGCGGCACGCGTCTTCGGACCTTTGTCGTGATTGGAGCAGCGCACGACACCGCGTGTCGCACTGCCGGTCATCACGATGAGCTTTTTCGGACAAGCGGCAACGCATTTGGTACAGCCGCGACACAGCGAGGCGTCCACACGTGCCAGTCCGTTTTCCACCGAAACCGCACCGTATTCGCACGCCGACACACAATCGCCATAACCAAGACAACCGTAGTTACACAGCCAGTTACCGCCGTAAAACTGCGTGGCGGCGCGACAGGACTCTAAGCCGTGATATTCAAGCTTGCGCGCGGTCACGTCCTCACATCCGCCGCAACGGACAAGTGCGGTAATGCGCTCTACGTCGCCTGACACGCCGAGCAGCTCGCCGGTCGCTTGGGCGACCGCTTCACCGCCGGGTGAGCACAGACCGACCTTGGCACCGTGATTTGCCATGGCGTCCGCGTAACCGGCACAGCCGGAATACCCACACGCGCCGCAGTTGGCACCGGGCAACAATTCGCACAGCGCCTCGGCTTTTTCATCCTTCGGCACCGCCATCAGAATCGAGGCGATCGCCAGAATCAAGCCCGCCGCCAAGCCGAGCCCTGCAAGGAGCAGTACAGCCAGTAATATGGGATTCATTTGTGTACCTCCTTACAGTCCGAATAAGCCTTGGAAGCCGAGAAACGATACCGACACGATGGAGGCCGCCACCAGCGTGATGGGCAGACCCTTTAACGATTCGGGAATTTCCGCGCTTTCCAGACGTTCTCTGACACCCGCAAACATCACCATGGCAAGCAGGAATCCAAGTCCCGCGCCCAAAGCATTCACGAGCGATTGCACGAAATTGTAGCCGCTGTCGATGTTTAAGATGGTCACACCTAACACCGCGCAGTTGGTGGTGATCAGCGGCAAATAAATGCCGAGCGACTCGTACAGCGGCGGGATAAACCGACGCAGTACGATCTCCACAAGCTGCACCAATGCAGCAATGATGAGAATGAACACGATGGTCTGCAGATACGCAAGATCATTGGGTACCAACAGATAGGTGTAAATAGGATGCGTTGCCGCCGTTGCCATCAGCATAACAAAGATGACCGCCGCCGACATACCCACCGCGGAATTGAGTTTTTTGGATACGCCCAAAAACGGACAAATACCTAAAAACTGCGATAACACGAAGTTGTTGACCAGCAACCCGCCGATCAGAATCGCGAAGAGACTCGTATTATTCATGGCAAGCCGCCTCCTCTCCGCCGTGGCAGTTTCCTGCCATCGGGCACGCCGCACACACCGTTTCGGTGAGCTCCTTACGGGTTGCGTTGTGCTCTAACTTGGTGGACAAGCGATTCGTCAGCCAGATCAGCATACCGAACACAAAGAAGCCACCCGCCGGTAACACGAAGATCGTGATCGGCGGAATCAGACCGCCCTCGGGCCAACCGAACAGCGTGCCGTTTCCGAGGAATTCGCGTATACCGCCCATAATTACCAGCGCCGCCGTAAAGCCGGCGCCCATACCGAGCCCGTCCAAAGCGGAAAGTCCCACCGGATTTTTACCCGCAAACGCTTCCGCACGGCCGAGGATGATGCAGTTTACCACAATAAGCGGCAAATAGATGCCGAGGGATTTATCGATCGCCGGCAGGTACGCTTTCACCAGCATCTGCACAATGGTGGTAAAACCCGCAATAACCACGATATACGCGGGTAGGCGCACCTTGCCGGGAATGAGTTTTCTGAGCAGCGAGATCACGATGTTGGAGCAGACAAGCACGAACGAAGCTGCCGCGCCCATGCCCAGACCGTTTATAGCGGCAGTAGTGACCGCCAGCGTCGGACAGGTGCCGAGCACTAAACGAAGGACGGGGTTTTCTTTGACAAGACCTTTTGAAAACGCCTGCCAATATTTATTTGCCATCGGCTTCGCCCTCCTTTATCGCTTGATAACCGGCAATCGCTTTATTGACTGCCTTGCAGATACCGCCCGACGTTTTGGTTGCCTGTGAAACGGCATCTACATCGGCATCCATTGTCATTTCCTGTGCCGGCTTGCCCGTAAACGCCGCCAAAAAGCCTGCTTTTACGACCTTGTCAACATAACCGGCGGTTTCGTTATCGTCGGTAACCTTTACACCTGTAATGGTACCCGCCTTAGAAATGCCTGTCATAACGGTAAGTCCGGCGCTTTTGCCGACCGACTCGGTCGTGAACACGTACCCGACCACGGCATCATCGGCATACGCCGTGTAATACATCTGTTCTGCGCCGTCCACCGTCACCGAACCTTGTACAAAGGAATCGGCGGCGATAACCTCCATGCGAGCGGCGTTTTCGGTTTCCTCGGTCAGCTTGTCAATAGTATCTTTTGTCAGTTCATTTGTTCCCGCCAGTGCCGCGGTAACCACGCCGGCAATAATCATCAGCGCAAGCGCGGAAATAAGAATCTCTTTCAGATTTTTCACGAGCGCACCGCCTTTCTGCCTTCACCGAAGGGACGCGGACGCGTTAACCGCTCGATCAGCGGGGTGAGAATATTCATAATCACGATAGCAAAGGATACACCCTCCGGCAACGAGCCATACAGACGGATGAGCACCGTCAGCGCACCGCAACCCACGGCGTACACAACCTTCCCCCACTTGTTGATCGGGCAGGTGGCATAATCGGTCGCCATAAAAATCGCACCGATCATTAAACCACCGGACAGGATATGTACCACCGGATCGGCACCGAGGATCCACGTTAATACGAAGACCGTGCCGATATAGATCGTCGGGATCAGCGGGCTGATAATGTGGCGAAGCACAAGGTAGATGCCGCCGATAAGCAGTGCCACTGTACAGGTTTCGCCCAGACAACCGCCGCGCAAGCCGAACAACAACGCGAGCGGATCAATCTCCGCTGCTGCGTCGGTCGCGAGCATCGCAAGCGGTGTCGCGCCGGATACGGCATCGGCTTGTCCCGTCCACGCAAGCGGGGTTGCCCAGTTGTTCATGGCATCCGGAAAACTGCCCATCAGCACAATGCGACCGACAAGCGCCGGATTGACAAAATTCTGACCCAGGCCGCCAAACATCTGCTTTGCGACCACGATTGCGACAACCGAGCCAAAAGCCGCCTGCCATAACGGAACGGATACCGGCAGGTTAAGCGCAAGCAACAGACCGGTTACCACACAGGACAGATCGCCGACCGTCTGCGGACGTTTCATTACCTTGCGGCTGAGATATTCAGATGCGAGGGCAGATGCCACACACACCACTTCAACCGCAAGCGCACGGAAGCCAAACAGCCAGACCGAGGCGATCAGCGCGGGAATCAATGCAATCACGACATCCCGCATAATATCACGCGTGTTCATCCCGCAATGCAGATGCGGCGATGACGATACCATCAAGGTGTTTTCCATTCGACTCCCTCCTTACTTTGCAGAACGCAGCACATCTTTTGCCATACGGATCGTTTGTACGATGGGGCGATGTGCCGGGCAGGAGAACGTGCAACAGCCGCACTCCATACACGTCGTAGTGCACAGACGCTTGAGCTCGTCTGTATTTCCCGCTTTATACGCCTTGGCGATCGCGGTCGGCAGCAGGTTCATCGGACATGCGTCCACGCATCTTCCGCAACGGATGCAGGTGGTCGCCGCGATATCCGGCGCATCCTCCTCGGCGAACGCGAGCAACGCGTTGTTTTGCTTTAACACCGACAAATTATCGTCCATCAAGGCTTGTCCCATCATCGGTCCGCCGAACAACAATTTGCGCACGGGTTTTTTCAACCCCACAAAATTCAAAACGTCGCGGATCGGCGTGCCGATCACCACACGCACGTTCATCGGTTTTTCGACCGCTGAGCCATCCACCGTCAACCGCTTTTCAACGAGCGGCATACCGGTTTTCAAATACCGCGACAGCACTGCTACGGACGTAACGTTCATCACGATACAGTTGACGTCTGCCGGCAAGCCGCCCGTGGGGACGCGCCTACCGGTACACGCGGCGATCAGGACTTTTTCCGCGCCCTGCGGATAACGAGCAGGCAAGGGCTTGACTTCCACACGGTGCGCGGCAGTACTGACACTCGACGCGATACGCGACAACTCCGCGATCGCGGCGGGTTTGTTGCGCTCCACCGCGATGATAACGTGCTTAACGCCTAAAAACTCCATCACGGTCTGCACACCCGACACGATATCCCACGAGTTTTCCATACACTCACGGTAGTCGGTAGTGATATACGGCTCACATTCCGCCGCGTTGATAATAACCGTATCGATCTCATCCAGATTCTTGGGATTCAGTTTGACGTGCATCGGGAAACCCGCACCGCCAAGTCCGACCAGACCGCAGGCACGCACCGCCGCGATAAAATCATCAAAGGTATCGACAACCGGCGGTTTCACGCTACTGTGTACGCGCCCCTCGCCATCCGATTCGATAACAAGCGCCATCGTGGTACGACCGCCCTGCAACAAAATCTCTTTGGTACCGGTCACCGTGCCGGACACACCGCAATGGATCGGAGCGGAGATCGCCGCTTCACTGTCGGCAACAACTTGTCCGACCTCAACAGTGTCCCCCACCTTCACCGTAGGAATACACGGTGCGCCCATATGCTGGAGCAGCGGGATCACAACCGTTTTCGGTGCAGGCATCTGCACGGTTTCACACTCAGCCGTGTTCTTACGATGCGGCGGATGCACACCGCCACGCGTTTTGTGGATCAACGTGGAAATTGACACGCTTTCTCATCCTTTCCGAAAAAATGGAATGTTTTGCAAATACGGATATAGCACATTCAGAACCAAACCGGTAATCACACCGGCGGGAATAGCCAGCAAAAGCAACAGCGGCGCATAATAGGTCATCGCGGAACCCAGCAAGAGGTACGATACCATCCATTGCCCCATATTGTGAGCCACCGCGCCTACGACGCCTAAGCCCACAAAGCTGAGCTTGTCCCGAAACAATCGGTGGATCAGCGTCATTAGCAAAAGTGATAATAAGCTACCAACCGCACTCATTAAACACGCGATCGGCCCTCGAAACAGGGCAAACGCCGCCTTGACGATCGCAACCCCCGCCGCACAGGGCACCGACACGCCACACAAGGCGTACATCACGGTGATATTGGCAAGTCCCAACTTGGCACCGGGAATCGGCAACGGCGGCAACAGTCCTTCCAAGAACGATAGAACAACCGTTAAAGCGGATAACACGGCAGCAAGCATCAGCCTCTCCGTATGCTTTCGGCTCATGCTGTCACCCCATCCACTTCCTGCGAACCGCAGATCACGCGCACGCTCACGCCGGCGGGCACACAAGCGGCAGTTTGTCCGTTCTTCGACAACCAACCACTGTTCACGCACACCTGATCGGGACAACCGCTGTGCGCTACCCGCACGCGGCCGCCGTCGATCTCAACCGACAGCACGATGCCATCCTTACCCTCAATTGCGAAATCCATTTTTTGTGACAGCGAGTACCGCTGTTCGCCCACAGGCGTCACGATCACCGCCGTTTGACCCGCCAAACGGGGTCTCCAGATCTGCCAACAACACAACGTCGCCGTGACCGCGGCAAGCAGGAGAACCACATAATCACCGCGGCGAAGTTTCAACCCGCTCATGCGCTCTCCTCCTTATGCACCACAGTTATTTTAATTATACTATTTTTGCGGTCAAAAAACAAGAATTGTTATTATATTAACAAAGCAATCACCAGCAATTCCCTCGCCTTTTGGTAAATTTCCTCAAATTCGGTAATTGGCAGGGGATTTTGACCCTTTCCAAGCTCGATAGTAAACCCCGGCTTGCGGTGCGTATCAATAAACCAATCCTTAAACCCACCGTGTGCGGCGAGCCCGCTCGGCGCGGCGACGGTATACCCCGACACCGTCGCCATGACCGATGCCATCAAACGCGAGGCGGGCGGGGTGTGCTCACCATAGTGCCAGTAAATCTCTTCACCTTGACTGTGTAGGGCTACTACGTGACGAAACGATACGGTGTCGCACAAATTCACAAGCGCCTGCGTTTCCGGCTCACTTTCCGGATACGGACCGCCCCATTGCCGCGCACAAGGACCAACAATTCCTTTTTCGCGTTCTGCCTGTTGCAATTCGGTAAAACCTGCGTTAAAATTATGATTGATATCCACACCGCGCGCGTTCGCTTGCCATTGTCCGCGAACATCCCCGCCGGCATCGCGTACAAAATCTGCGTATTTACCGGCACTTGCCGATCCGTGGACAGCGATCTCTACACCGTCGGGATTGACAAGCGGCATCCACACGATCTGTCGGTCGCGTAACGCGCGGCGCATATTCCAACCGGCAAGCGGTACACCGGTACGGAGGGCTTCGCCGATCTCTTCACTGAGTCGCAAGCAAATAAGCGCCGTCAGCCATTCCTGGCCGTGAAATGCTGCGGCCATCAGCACGCGTTCCGTCCCGTTCCCGAACGTCAGCCCGCGAATGGGACGTCCCAAAACGCTGCAACCGATCGGCACGGCACTGAAAAAACGATACCGCGCGCACAAACCGTTAAGGATTTGACTCACCGCACCGTGGTCTATCGTCTGCGGCTGTGTCAACCGATCCATTACCGCCACCCCCTACTTTCCAAGGTATGAAAAAGGAGTAACCAATATGAACTTGTATGAAAAAACCGTATCCCAAGACGTCCGTTTTCGTGGTTATGTCATCAATCTGCGGGTGGATAACATCCTTCTTCCCAACGGCAACCCCGCCACGCGCGAAGTGGTGGAGCATCCGGGCGGCGTCTGTGTTGCCGCACTCACCGATCAGAACGAATTGCTGTTTGTGCGGCAATTCCGTTATCCGTACAGCGAAGTACTGTTGGAGCTCCCCGCAGGCAAACTCGACCGCGGCGGCGAGGATCCGCTCGAAGCCGGCAAGCGCGAACTGCGCGAGGAAACGGGTGCTGTTGCTAACAACTATCGCTCGCTCGGCAAGCTGTATCCCTCTCCCGGTTATTGCGACGAGATCATCCATCTGTATCTGGCAACCGGCTTGACCTTTGGCGAAAGTGAGCCCGACGAGGACGAGTTTTTGGAATGCGAGCGCATCCCGCTCGACCGCGCCGTGCAAATGGTACTGCAAAACGAGATCACCGATGCCAAAACGCAGGTTGCGATTCTGAAAGTCGCTCACACCTTGCGGTGAGCACGTCGATTTGACTTTACCACACAACAAATGACGGGGGTGCAATACGCACCCCCGCTTCTTTTAGATATCAACACGCCTTCACGGCAGGATATAAAAAGCGCACCATTCGCATACCAATACCTAAAGGGGTGTTGAGTGATGTTGGATATCGCGATCGTGGTGATCTACCTTGTTGTCCTTGTCGGTATCGGCCTGCGCGGCGGGAGGCACGTCAAAAACGCCGCCGATTTCACCGCATCCGATAAGCAATACGGCACGTTCGTGATTTTCGCCACCCTATCCGCCTCCTTTATCGGCGGCGGGTACTCTTCCGGCAACGCCGCTGCGGCGTTCGAACACGGCATCGGAACCGCCTTGACCTTATTCGGCTTCGGCATCGGTATGGTTTTGATAGGCAAGTATTTGGTGCCGGGGGTACGGCATTTTCCGAACGCCAAAACCGTGGGTGGTGTCATTGGTTCCGCCTATGGCGCACCCGCTCGCTACCTAACCGGTATCTTCTCGTTTTTGTGCTGTGCGGGTGTGGTGGGGGCGCAGATGGAATCCATCGGTCTTGTGTTTCATTCTCTGCTCGGCGTGTCTCCAAAAGTCGGTACGCTGATGGGGTGCTTTGTCGTACTGATCTACACCACGTTCGGCGGGCTCGGCTCGGTCATTTTTGCGGATATGCTACAGTTTGTTCTGCTCGCCGTCGGTATGCCGCTGTTGCTCGTTTTGAGTATTATTAAAGGTGGCGGTGTCAGCGCTCTCATCGACCAATTACCGACAGAATTGCTCTCCCCCCTAAACGAGCTGTCACTCCCCGCTTTTCTCTCGCTGTTCTTTTCCATGATGTGCGGCGAGGCGCTCGCCCCACCGTATATGCAACGACTGCTCATCGGCAAAAGCCCGCGTTCCACCGCACGCGGTACCATCCTCAGCGGCTTGTTTTCACTCCCGTTTTTCTTGGTCACCGCCAGTGTGGGACTTGCCGCCCGTGCGCTGAACATCACGGATACCGCCGCCTCCGCCATGCCCGACCTGATCTTAGCGATCCTGCCGGTCGGATTGCGCGGTGTTTTGATGGCGGCAATGGTCTCTATTATTCTCTCCGCCGCGGACGGCTTTCTGAACGGGGCGACCGTAAGTTTGGTGTGTGACACCGTTCTGCCGCGTCACCCTCACCTATCCGATCGCGCACAGCTGTACGTCTTGCGCGGTGTCAATCTCGCCACCGGTATCGCCGCCGTCATCGTTTCTTTCTGCGTGCCGGACGTCTTCTCAATCTTATTGCTCGCCTATTCGTTCTGGAGTCCGGTCATCTTAGTCCCGCTCGCCGCCGCGTTGCTCGGTGTGCGATCAAACAGCCGCACGTTTCTGTGCAGTGCACTTGCCGGATTCGTAACTTGTCTTATCTGGAATGTCTTTCTCTCCAAGCCCTTCGGCATTGACGGCTGCATCGTCGGCACACTCGCCAATTTGGTTGTCTTTTCGCTGTGCCGAATACGATGTCCTCACATCGTTGCTTGGTTTAATAAATAAAACAGGGTGGCTGCATAGCCACCCTGTTTTATTTACCATTTCAGAGGTCTGCCGCCCCAAATGTTTTCGGAATAATCTCGAATGGAACGGTCGGACGAGAATTTGCCGCTGCACGCGGTGTTGAGCAGTGCCATGCGACCCCATGCATCGCGGTCACGGTAGACGTCACTCGAACGTTTCTGTGCCGCACAGTACGCGTCGAAATCCGCGAGCACCATATACGGATCGCGGTCGGTCAGCGACCGTGCCACCTCACCGTAGGTGTACCCGCCGAAGCCTTTGTGCATACACGCAATCGCGCGCTGGATGCGCGGGTCGGCGTTGTGATAATCCTGCGGGCGGTAGCCGCGCCACTGCAACGCCTTGACCTCCTGCTCATTCATGCCGAAGATGAACATATTCTCCGCGCCCACTTGTTCACAGATCTCTACGTTGGCGCCGTCCATCGTGCCGAGCGTGATCGCACCGTTCATCATCAGTTTCATGTTACCCGTACCGCTCGCTTCGGTTCCCGCAAGTGAGATCTGCTCGCTGATATCCGCCGCCGGCATCAGCAGCTCGGCTAACGTTACGCGGTAATCTTCCAGATACACGACCTTGAGTTTCTCACGTACCGCCGGATCCTTTTCGATCTCCTCGGACAGCTTACAGATAAACCGGATGATCTCCTTCGCCAGGAAATATCCCGGTGCGGATTTCGCACCGAAAATATAGGTGCGCGGCTGAATATCCAGTGACGGATTCTCCTTGAGTTCGAGATAGGTGTTCAGAATATGCAGCGCGTTCAGATGCTGGCGCTTGTACTCGTGCAAGCGCTTGACCTGTACGTCAAACAGCGAATCGGGGTCCACTGTGACACCGTTATGCCGCTTGATATAGTCGGCAAGGCGTGCCTTGTTGTCTCGCTTAATACGGAGGAATTCCTCACGCGCCGCCGCATCGTCGGCAAGCGGTTTTAATTTCTCAAGCTCAGCGGCATCCAGCACGAAGCCGTCACCGATGTTATCTTTGATAAACGCCGTCAGCTTGGGGTTCGCCTGACACAGCCAGCGGCGATGCGCAATGCCGTTGGTCACATTGGTAAACTTCTCCGGCATCACGGTATACGCA
>CAYVDQ010000041.1:0-9752 GCA_964450615.1 uncultured Eubacteriales bacterium
CCTTGGGGACCAACAGGACCGGTTTCACCTGCAGGACCCTGAGGACCGATAGGACCGGTTTCACCTGTAGGACCTTGCGGTCCGGTAGCACCGGTTTCACCTGCAGGTCCCTGAGGACCGATAGGACCGGCTACACCTGCAGGACCTTGTGGGCCAATAGGACCGGTTTCACCTGCAGGACCTTGGGGGCCAACAGGACCGGTTTCACCTGTAGGACCTTGCGGTCCGGTAGCACCGGTTTCACCGGCAGGACCTTGTGGGCCAACAGGACCGGTTTCACCTGCAGGTCCCTGAGGACCGATAGGACCGGCTACACCTGCGGGACCTTGTGGGCCAATAGGACCGGTTTCACCTGCAGGACCCTGAGGACCGATAGGACCGGCTACACCGGCAGGGCCTTGGGGACCAACAGGACCGGTTTCACCTGCAGGACCCTGAGGACCGATAGGACCGGTTTCACCTGTAGGACCTTGCGGTCCGGTAGCACCGGTTTCACCTGCAGGTCCTTGAGGACCGATAGGACCGGCTACACCTGCAGGACCTTGGGGACCAACAGGACCGGTCTCCCCGGCAGGGCCCGGTACTCCGGGCAACCCTCTTGGACCAATCGGTCCTTGTGGACCGGGCGGGCCGGGTGGTCCGGGAGGACACTTGGGACAACAGGTGTCACAGGAGCATTCGTCCTCGCAAGAATCTTTTGGACAACCACAGTCACAAGAGCGTTTCTCGCCATCACAATCTTTCTGATGGCTATTATTATGATCGCTCTCATGAGAGTTGTTATTATAATAATTCCGTCTGCTCATTTCATTCACCTCCTTAAAAGTCATGTATTATATAATATGCTATGCCGTAACGGTGTGGTACTTGTTTGATTTTTAACAATCGCAAACCTGCCATAGGTGGTACGAAAGTAGAGGGGGATACGGTGCTACAGAAAAAAGGAAACTATAGCTTTTGATGCGCATAAAAGTGCTTTTTTACAATTCATTTTTAGGGTAAACTGTGTTGGTAGGGGAGAGGAGCGTTTTGAACTGATTTGATAACGGTTGCCGTTTTGCAGGCATTTGCTTCGCATATGAAGGGACGGATGTTATATCATAGCGCATAGCGATATATCATTATATCTTGCTCCTCCGCCGCTTTTATGCTATAATAACCTAAAAAGTTTCTTGAGGTGATTGGAATGTTGTTATATATCGTCAGACATGGCGACCCGGTTTATGAAACAGATTCTCTTACTGATAGAGGTAAATTACAGGCGGAAGCAGTAGGGAAACGGATGTTTGATGCAAAAATAGATCGTATTTTTTCATCACCTATGGGACGTGCGAAAGAAACGGCTGAGCCGGCTTGCAGATTGTTGGGACTTGAAAAAAATATAGAGCAATGGACACACGAAATAGGCGATGAAAGGCTGACACCGTTTCCGGATGGGAAGATGAAATCCATTACAATGGTCCAAAATACATATTACCGTGAAAACGGGAACATAGATTTACCTTATGAAAAAGCGTTTGATTGCGCAGGTATAAATGAATCTCGAATGAAAACGGCTGTTGAATACATAGAAAAACACGGTAAGGAGTTTCTTGAACGTCTGGGATATCGGGAAGAGAACGGTGTTTATCGTATCCTTAGAAAAAACGAAGATAAAATAGCACTGTTTTGTCATAGTGCATTTGCAAGAGCGTGGTTATCGGTTTTACTTCATATACCTCTTCATATTATGTGGGCTTCTTTTAAGTACACCCACACGGGTGTAACCGTTATTGAATTTAAGAATAATGATAACGGCATGACAGCGCCCAGATGCCTATGTTACTCGGATATTTCCCATCTGTACGCGGGGGATTTGGATCTGCGTTACGAAAACGGCACTGAGCTTTAGTGTTGAAAATAATTGGTAGAAATTTTTGTTTTCAGCCACGCTTTAGTGGAAAAATATTGCATTCGATATAAAAGAATGGTACAATCGCGTTGGGAGTGATAAATTGTATATCGATAAGAATGGGGACCGCTGGTACAAGGTCGGTCTTCACATCCACACCACCATTTCGGACGGTCAAAAGACACCTCGGGAAATGGCAAGGATATACAAGAATGCAGGCTTTGATGCCGTTGCGATGACGGATCACTGGGCCTATCACGGCGAAGATGAAATCGAGGGGCTTACAATCATTTCGGGTTGCGAGTATAATCTTGGCGGATCAGATACAATGGTCGACACCATGCATATTGTCGGCTTTGGAATGAAAAAGGATCCGAAAATCGTAAGAAAAACGGCCACTCGCCAAGATGTGATTGATAAGATAACCGCGTGCGGCGGCTTTGCCGTTTTTGCTCATCCGTATTGGTCTTTGAACGATAAAGAGGATGTAAAAGAGCTTCACGGTTTTTCCTTTGTTGAAATCTATAATTCGGTTTCGGACGTGTGCATGTCAAACCGTGCCGATTCTTCGTATCTTATCGATTCCCTTGCAAACGACGGGATCGTAATTCCCATCATTGCCACCGACGACGCACATTACTACAACGGGCAAGACGATTGTGTGTCCTTTGTTATGGTAAAAGCAAAAAGCGGCAAACAGAAGGATGTTTTAAAGGCGCTTTCAGAAGGGTACTATTATTCTTCGCAAGGTCCGCACCTTGTGGTGAAAAGAGCGGGGAATACCATCATAGCCGAGTGTTCACCTTGTCAAAAAATTGCGTTTATGACAAACGCCACGTGGGCGCAGGACAGAATGGTTCGCGCTGATTCTTTAGAGAGCGCGGAATATACGTTAAAGGATTTTGAAAAGTGGCTTCGCGTTGAAGTCACCGACATAAACGGTAAACGCGCTTGGAGCAATATCATGGTGTTATAAATTTTCAAGAAAGAAGGGTATGTTCGTATGCGTTTAGGTCTTAATTCAACAACGTTCAACAAAGCGGCATTGGCAAAACACTGGGGTGAAAACACCTTCAAAAAAATGAAAGAATTCGGTTTCTCCTGCGTGGATGAGGCAATGTTGCTCCCTCATGCATTTTATGAACTGGACGCGGAAACGAGAAAAGAGCGTCTTTTGCATGAAAAGAGATTAGCGGATGAGGCGGGGCTTACGATACACCAAGCACATGGTCCCGTCCTTTCGTTGGAACGTGCACTTACCGAGGAAGAGAATGCAGGGTTGCTTGACAAGATCAAGGTCGCGATCGAGTCTTGCCCTATACTCGGTTGTGAATATTTGGTTGTGCATCCCTTTATGCCGAACGGTTGGAGTGACAGAGGAACCGAGATTGCAAAAGACACGTTTGAGAAAAACGTCAGTTACTTGAAAACGCTGAGTGATCATGCAGAAAAATACGGCATCACACTTTGCCTTGAAACGATGCCCTGCATCGGTTTTTGCATCAGCACACCCGAAGAAGTGTTAGAAGTCGTAAAAGCAGTTGATAGGGACAACGTCAAGATCTGTTTTGATACGGGACACGTTACGGCGTTTTCAAGACGGTTACAAGTTGGCCCGGAAATGAGAAAATGCGGCGACCTCATTAAAGTGCTTCACGTGCACGATAATTGGGGCTCTACCGATCAACACAATTTCACGGGCTTTGGTATGATTCAATGGTGGGACGTGATGGCGGCACTGCGTGAAATCAATTTCGATGGTGTTTTCTCGTTGGAATTGGTTTTTCCGGAGTCATGCTCGACGCCTGTTTTCGAGCAATCCTGCCGTCTTGCCTTCAATTTGGCAGACGAGATCGTAAACGGAGTAAAGGCGTAAACAAAGCTCAAAATTTCAACAAACAAAGACACGCTAAAGCGTGTCTTTTGTTGTGCCCCTCTTGAAAAATTAGACGCCGTTTGTTAAAATGATTGAGAAATGATAAGACGCATTCACGTCTTGTGTTATGGTGAACTGTTATGAGCAAGAAAAAATTTGAAAAGCTGCTGATTTGCACCGATCTTGACGGAACGTTGTTAAACGATCGGCGGGAAATTTCCAAAGAAAATTTGGCAGCTATTGACTATTTCAAAAAAGAAGGCGGCTGTTTCACCTTTGTAACGGGACGACAGAGAGTGATTTTGGATGACATATACGCTGCGGTGCAGCCCAACGTGCCGGTTGGCTGTTTTAACGGTGCGGGTCTGTTTGACGCGGTGAAGAATGATTTTATATGGTTGATCGCCTTGCCCGATTCGGCGGCTGAAATCGTTGATTACGTCCACAAGCATTTCCTGCAAGTGGGTATACAGCTGAACACGAAAAACGGGATGTATTATCAGCAGGATTCCACTGCAATGGCGAACTTTCGCAAACAAACCAATACAGAATACCGGTACGGTGATTTTCAAACGGTGGGGGAAACGGTCGTCAAGGTGGTCTTTGCATCGGAAGACGGCGATTGCTTGGACAGATTGTCCGAGCAGGTAATGCAGCATCCCAATGCGGCGCAGTTCGATTTTATCAGGTCCGAATACACGTACTTTGAACTTTTGCCTAAAAATATCAGCAAAGGCGGGGTCTTGCAAATTCTGGCAGATCATCTGAAGATCGATATTCAAAATACGCTGGCGATCGGGGATTACGATAACGATGTTTCTATGATCAAGCGGGCGGGTGTAGGTGTGGCGGTCGCCAATGCCGCCGAAAGCGCCAAAGCCGCAGCCGATCGGATTACGGTTTCCAACAATGAGCACGCGATTGCAAAAGTCATTGACGATATCGATAAAGGGTTTATTCGTTTTACAAGGTAAGGTGCTAATATTTCTTACATGAGGTGATTTATCATGGTGGACTATATGGTTGACATTTACCCTAAGGTGTTTAAGGCAAATACGCACGACGTCATATATTTTCAAATGCTCAAAGAGATTCCCAACGACGATCTTTTTGAGATCAGAATCTACCCGATGGAAAAGCAGACCGTTTTGCACACGAAGCAATGCCGCGTCGACGAAGAACTGCGGTACGCACCGCTGCAACTTAAAAACTGTGGAGAAGGCCTGTATTCTGCGGAATATGACTTTACGATTGAACAGGAATACAGCGTGCGGATACGCTATGACAATCAGTTGATCGCCTATGGGCGCCTGTTTGCGGTGGCGGATGATTTAGCCGCCTTAAAGCCGCTTAAAGGGGATACCCATCTTCATACTTGTCGTTCGGACGGGAAGGGAACACCATTCGAGGTGTCTTGTGATTACCGTGCTGCAGGCTACGATTTTATTGCCGTTACCGATCATCACAAATACGCGCCGTCTTTAGAGGCAAAAGCAGAAGTGGAAGCGCTTACCGATCAATTTTATGTGTTCCCCGGTGAAGAGGTTCACAACAAATCGATGGGAAGCTTTCACATTGTGAATTTCAACGGAAAAAGCAGCGTGAACGACATTATCGAAACCGATGATGATTATGTGAACAATGAAGTGCACAAGATACTGGATACGCATGACTTTGCCGACCTTTCCGATCGGCGGAACGTTGCATACCGTATGTTTATTGCCGATCATATTCACAAAGCCGGCGGCTTGGCAATTATGGCGCATCCGTTTTGGTATACCTATGGTGAATATAATATGCAAACGGAAGAGTTTATCCATCATTGGCAGCGCGGCCATTTTGACGCCTTGGAGGTGTTGGCGGGGTGCGACGGTGTGGGACACGGCAACAACCTCCAAGAAATGCTGCGCTGCGATATGCTCGCCGAGGGGGTTAAGATTCCCGTTGTCGGTGCTTCGGATGCCCACACGACCCATCCGGAAAAAGCGACGGATCGCTTCAATGAACAGTTTACAATCGTGTTTGCGAAAGATTTTGACGAGATTCCCGCCGCTATCTTAGATGAACGTTCGGTTGCTGTGAATCGTTGGGACAATGAGCACTTCCGCGCAATCGGAAAATTCCGTTACGTGAAATACGTACGGTTTTTGATGTCTAATTTCTATCCGCCGTATGTAGCGCTTTGTGAGCAGCACGCAAAGGCGCTGTCGGAAAAAGATGCAGAGAAAATCGCAAAAGCAGAGCAAGAAATCAACGAATTCAAAAGAGGTTTTTATGCGTTTTAATGTATCACTGCTAACGTGGAGGGAATGCTAATCCCGAGGTGATAGAGGGGATGGCAAAACGCGAAAAGAAACCGCCGCAATCGGAAAAGGTATATCGTATGACGGCGGAAAAACCGATTTCAGAGGCCTATTCAACCATTGACAATGATCTCGCACGAGATAACCTGGAAAAAAATTTAACGGCAGCCGATCTGCAAGATCTTTAAAAAGAGCCGAAACACGGCTCTTTTTTTCTTGTCTTTTTTGGAAATATATGGTATACTTAGAAATATAAAGAGAATGTCCTTAAAGCAGGAGGTAATCGTATGAGCGAGTATTTACAAGCAAAAGCGGTATACGCCAAACATGGTGTTGATACCGATGCAGCGATTGAAACATTAAAAAGCGTGCCGGTAGCCCTGCATTGCTGGCAGGGAGACGACGTGCGCGGCTTCGATCAAAAGAGTGACGGACCGTTGACCGGCGGCATTCAGACGACCGGTAATTATCCCGGCAGAGCACGTACGCCTGAAGAGCTGATGGCAGACATTGATATGGTCTTAAAACTCTGCCCCGGCATGAAGAAAATGAACCTGCATGCGTGCTACGCTATTTTCGACGACGAAAACGGCGGTTGGGTGGATCGCGATAAGATCGAGCCCAAGCATTTCAAAAAGTGGGTGGATTTTTGCAAGGCACGCGGTCTCGGCTGCGATTTTAACCCCACCTTTTTCTCGCATCCCATGTGTGATCCGCTTACCCTTGCCAGCCCCAACGAGGAGACCCGCAAGTTCTGGATCGAGCACGGCAAAGCGTGTATTCGCATTTCGCAGTATTTGGCAGAAGAATTGGGACAGCCTTGCGTTATGAATATCTGGACGGGCGACGGCTTCAAGGATATTCCTGCCGACCGTATGGGCCCGCGTATGCGCTACAAGGAATCCATCGATGCGATTCTGTCCGAGCCGTTTGATTTTGATAAGGTGAAGCCTTGTGTCGAATCCAAGGTGTTCGGTATCGGTGTGGAAGCGTACACCGTGGGCAGTGCGGAATTCTCGCTCGGGTATGCTGCCGCTAACAAGGATAAGTGCATCCCGCTGATGGACAACGGCCACTATCATCCCACGGAGGTCGTGTCGGATAAGATCCCGGCACTGTTGACCTTCTTCCCGGAAATTGCGTTGCACGTGACTCGTCCCATTCGTTGGGATAGTGACCACGTCGTTCTGCTCGACGACGAAACCCGCGAGATCTGCAAAGAGATCGTGCGTTGTGGCGGTTTGGACGGTCGTGTCAAGATCGCACTCGATTATTTTGATGCGTCGATTAACCGCGTTGTTGCGTGGGTAGTCGGTTTCCGCAACGTCCAAAAGGCACTGCTGATGGCATTGCTCACACCCGATGCACAGCTGAAGGGGTTACAGGATGCGGATAACTGGACGGAACTGATGGTCTGTCAGGAAGAACTGAAAACCTTGCCGTTCGGTGCGGTGTGGGCGCAGTATTGTGAAAGCTGTGGTGCCCCCGCGGATGGAGAATGGTTCGGGATCGCCAAAGCGTACGAAACGGATGTTTTGAGCAAACGCTGACATTAGAAAAAGACACGCAGATGCGTGTCTTTTTTGTTGTGTTTTGTATGGCGGTATGGTATAATCCAAAGGATAAAAATTTTAGCGTATATAGGTGTTAGTTTATGTTCAAAAAACTCTTTGCGCCGACCGACATGACGACGGGTTCGGTGTGGAAAAGCATTGTGATGTTCACGCTGCCGATGCTCATCGGCAACATCGCACAGCAGTTCTACAGTACGGTGGATACCATCGTGGTGGGGCAATACGCCGCGCACGGTGATAATGCTATTGCGGCGGTAGGCAGTGCCTTGCCGATCCTCAATATGCTGTTGGTGCTGTTTATCGGCATTTCCGCGGGTGCCAGCGTGATGGTGTCGCAGTATTTCGGCGCGCGTAAGCGCGAGGACCTTTCCCATACGGTGGGCAACTGCATCACGGTGACCGCCATCGCCTGTGTGGGGTTGATCGCGATCGCCGCTCCGTTGATCCGACCGGTTTTGGTGCTGCTCAATACGCCTGCCACCATTTTGGACGGATGTTATGACTATTTGATGATCTCGCTGATCGGTATGGCGGGTATGGCGTATTATAACATCTTAAGCGGTATACTTCGCGGTTTGGGCGATTCGGTCTCGGCGCTGATCTACCTGCTGATTGCCACTGTGATCAATATTGTGCTGGATATTTATTTTGTGGCCTCCCTGCATATGGACGTAGCAGGCGTTGCACTTGCCACCGTGATCGCACAGTTCATTTCGTCGGCGTTGTGCTTGATAAAACTCGCTCGTATGCGGGAGAGTTTTGATTTCGGCTGGCGGTACATGAAGCCGGTATCGCAATACGTTAAAACGTTGGTCAAATTAGGTCTGCCATCCGGCGCCACACAGGCAATCTTTTCTTCTGCAATGATCGTGGTACAGTCGCTGACGAATTGCTTTGGTGAATTTTTTATTGCCGCCAACGTGGTTATCATGCGCGTGGACGGCTTCGCGATGATGCCGAACTTCTCGTTCGGTACAGCGCTGACCACTTTTGCGGGGCAGAACGTCGGGGCGAATAAATACGACCGTGTATCGAAAGGTGCTTTGCAAGGAACACTTCTTGCGGTTGGTTGTTCCAGTATTATCACCGTTGCTATTCTCTTGTTTGGCAAACCGCTGATGGGTGTTTTCACCGATACCGCATCGCTTGTGGATATGAGTTATTATCTGATGAAGATCCTCGCAGTGGGATATATCGCTGTCGCTGTCACACAAAGTCTGTCCGGTATTATGCGCGGTGCGGGGGATACCATGACGCCGATGTGGATATCCCTGATGACCACGGTGTTGATCCGCATCCCGTTAGCATACGGTATTTCCTTCCTCACCCGGACGGCGGAGTTACCGTTTGGCCGCAACGAGTGTATTCAGATTTCGCTTCTGTCGTCGTGGGTGCTCGGAGCGGTGTTGACCGTCATTTTTTACCGTATCGGCAAGTGGAAAACCAAAAAAGTTGCGTAACCACTTGCAGTACCGCCCCAAATCGTGTAAAATATAAAAAAGACCTTAAAGGGGGAACCACAATGCCGACTTTACACACGATGAAATACGCAACCAAACGCAACAATCTGTTTTTGCGTGTTGCGATGGGACACTTTGCCACCGGCAACTGCCACAGCAATTATTACATTGACGTGGTGGCGCAAAAAGCACGTATGTCCGAGGCGAGAGCTGTCGCAGAAGAACTCAGTACTTACTACTATGCCGACACGGTGGTGGATACCATTCTGTGCTTGGACGGCACAGAAGTAATCGGCGCGTGCTTCGCAGACTGTTTATCCAAGGCGGATATCATCAACATGAACGCGCACAAATCCATTTATGTTGTCACACCTGAAACGGTTGGAGGCAGTCAGCTGATGTTCCGTGATAACATTGTACCGATGATTGCCGGCAAGAACGTTATGATTTTGGCGGTGTCGGTGGCTTCCGGCAAAACGGTGGAGGCCGCGATCGATGCGGTACAGTATTATGGTGGTACGGTATCCGGTGTTTCGGCAATTTTCTCAACTGCCAAGGAATGCGCCGGGTTCCCGGTACGCTCGGTGTTTGATCCGAACGATCTGCCGGATTATCAAAGCTACCCCTCGCACGAATGCCCGCTGTGCA
>CAYVDQ010000042.1:0-9714 GCA_964450615.1 uncultured Eubacteriales bacterium
AAGGAAACGACCTTTTCCATGGTTTTTTCCGTGTTGTTCATATCACTGACCTCCGCTTTTGTACAATCTTTATCTATACTAATAGGAAAGCTTCAAAAAGTCAACCTTTTTTACTGTCAAAAATTTATTAAAGGGGTATAGCATTTTTTGTTATATTGTGGTACAATAATGATGATTCTGTAATTTCCGTCGTTAAAGGAGGAGCATTTGATGGAAAAATCACAACGCAAAACTCTCGAAAAAATCGCTCTACAGATTCGTATGGCGGTCATCGAAGGTACTTACAACGCGAAAAGCGGGCATCCGGGCGGATCGTTATCTATCGCCGATTTACTCGCTTATCTGTACTTTGAGGAATTGAACGTGGATCCCGCCCGTCCGGATTGGGCAGACCGTGATCGTTTCGTGTTATCCAAGGGGCATTGCGCGCCCGCTTTGTATGGCGCGCTCGCACACAAGGGTTTCTTCTCGGTGGAGGAAATCAAATCCTTGCGTCATATCGGCGCAATGCTGCAGGGACACCCCTGCATGACCGAAACGCCCGGTGTGGACATGTCCACCGGTTCACTCGGTCAGGGCATTTCTGCCGCTGTGGGCATGGCGCTCGCAGCAAAGCTGGATAACAAACCCTACCGTACCTATGCCGTGCTCGGTGACGGTGAAATCGAAGAAGGCCAGGTTTGGGAAGCAGCGATGTTCGCGGCACACAAAAAGCTGGACAATCTGTGTGTTGTCGTGGATAACAACAACCTGCAAATTGACGGTACACTGGATGAGGTAACCTCTCCCTACCCTATTCCGGAAAAGTTTGCAGCATTCGGCTTTAATGTTATCGTAATCGACGCGCACGACTTTGATCAGATTGAAGCAGCGTTCAAAGCCTCCCGCGAGTGCAAAGGCAAGCCTACCGCCATTATTCAGAAATCCATTAAGGGTAAGGGCGTTTCCTTCATGGAAAACCAAGTTGGTTGGCACGGTTCCGCCCCCAACGCTGAGCAATACGAGATCGCAATGAATGAACTGAAAGCGGCACTCGCTGCCGTGGAACAGGAGGGTTAACCATGGCTGAGATCATTAAACAGGCAACGCGTGACGCCTACGGCGCCGCACTCGTCGAGTTGGCAGAGTCCTGCCCTGATCTGGTCGTGCTGGATGCCGACCTTGCCGCCGCAACAAAAACCGGTGGCTTTAAAAAAGCGCACCCCGACCGTTTCTTTGATTGCGGTATCGCCGAGAGCAACATGATGGGTATCGCAGCCGGTCTTGCCGCCAGCGGTAAAACCGTGTTTGCCTCCTCCTTCGCGATGTTTGCGGCGGGCCGTGCCTTCGAGCAAGTGCGCAACTCCATTGGTTACCCGCATTTGAACGTCAAAATCGGTGCTACTCATGCCGGTATTTCCGTTGGTGAAGACGGTGCCACACATCAATGCTGTGAGGATATTGCGCTGATGCGCTCCATCCCCGGTATGACCATTTTGAACCCCGCGGATGCCGTAGAAGCGCGCAAAGCAGTCTTTGCTGCTGCAAAACATGACGGTCCGGTATATCTGCGCTTCGGACGCTTGGCTGTGCCGATCATTTTTGACGAAAAGGACTACGATTTTGAGATTGGAAAAAGTGTTCAATTGACCGACGGCAACGATGTCACCATCATCGCCACCGGTTTGATGGTAAATGAGGCGTTGATTGCCGCCGAAACGCTCAAAAGCGAAGGCATCGCCGCCCGTGTGATCAACATGGCAACAATCAAGCCTATCGACCGCGAGGCGATACTCCGTGCCGCCAAAGGAACCGGCGCGATCGTTACAGCGGAAGAACATTCCATCATCGGCGGTCTCGGCAGCGCCGTTGCCGAAGTCGTTTGCGAAGAATGCCCGGTTCCTGTCCTGCGTGTCGGCGTTATGGATACCTTTGGCAAATCCGGTCCTGCAGTCGAGTTGTTGAAGCTATTCGGATTGTCCGCCGAGCATATTGTCGCGGAAGCTAAAAAAGCGATCGCGCTGCGCGGATAAGTGCCTACACCAAATGCCACACTAAGGTTAAATAGGAGGTTTGGCTATGTCTGAAAAGCAGCCAAAACAATACCGTTATTCAAAAAAAACACGTGTTTGGACCATCGCAGGCTCCTCTGTTATGGCCGTACTCGGCGTTTTGTGTATAACGGCGTTCATTCTCGTATCCACTGTATTGGGGAAAATAAACTTTTCCGGTAATGACCCCATGGATCCCAACGCCGACATCACCTTCGATCCGGAAGAGGATGAATTTGAGGGCGTCGTGGTGGATCCGTCGGAATACGACAACGCCGCCGCCGTATCGGATATCCCGTTACGCGGTGATGAAAACGGAATTCACAACATCCTTTTAGTTGGTGTGGACAGTCGTAGTAACAATTTCTCGGGGTTGTCGGATACCAATATTATTATGTCAATTAACGACAAAACTAAAACCATAAAAATGATTTCCATCCTGCGCGACACTTGGGTTTCCATTCCCGGCCGCGACAAAGACGGCGACGGTCAAGATGATATTTGCAAATTCAACACCGCCTATGCCTACGGTCGTCATACGCTGCAGCACAAAACGATCGCTCAAAATTTCCGTCTGGATATTGACGATTATATCGGCGTTAACTTCCAGGTGCTTCCCGTTTTGGTTGACGCAATGGGCGGACTGGATGTTTATCTGACCGACAAAGAAATCTCAATGATGCCGGCAAAAGGCGTTACCTCTGCGGATAACTATACAGAATTTATGAAAGGAACTGCCGGTGTGCATCATCTTGACGGATATCAAGTGTTGGGATACGCGCGTATTCGTAAGATTGACAGTGATTTCCAACGGACAGAGCGGCAACGCAAAATACTCACGCTGTTGATGGAAAAAGCCCAAAAAATGAGTTATACTCAACTCATCAATCTTGTGTATAAGGCAGTGTCTCACGTGGACACGAACATGTCCACCGATGAATTTCTGGAAATGGCCGCCAATGTGCTGACTTATGCCACTTATACGATTGAAAACGGATATCATATTCCGGAAACCGGTATGTTTAAGTACACCTCGATCTCCGGAAAAGGAAGCGGAATTTTGCTGACAGACCCGAAAGAAACAGTGAAAAACCTGCACACGTATATTTACGGATAACAAAAAGCGCCGCCCACGGACCTCTCCGTGGGCGACGCTTTTTTGTATCAGTGGCGTAGTAAGATGGATCGGGGAATGTTCTTAACCGTAATGGTTTCGGAACCTTCGGCATATTCACCGTCCAATGACCACGGCAACGGTTGTTCCATAGAAAAAGTGACCTCAGAAGCTTTGAAGAAATCGAACAGTTCCGAATCGAAATCTGCGGTATTGATCGAATTGAGAATTTGTGCAAGCTCGGCAGCATTCGTCGGACGGCGAACCAAAATCACTTCAAACAAACCGTCGCTCATATTAACGATTCCGGCATTGAGCTTAACTAATCCGGCAACCGAGGTGGAGTTGCATACCGCTCCGAACAGGTATTCGCCCTCGTAGCGCTTATCCGCCGTTTGAGCAACGATCTTGTGGCTTTGCACGGAAAAGAGTTCTTTACTCCCCTCCAACAAATACGCAAAATGTCCAAGTGCATTTTTGGTAGATTGCGGTACATTATAGGATGCGGCTGTAAAAATGCCGAAAGAGGCAATGTAAGAGAAATGACGCTTTCTGTTAAAAAGACCGACATCCATTGCATCATCGCGGCCACTGAGGATGGTGTGAAGTGCCGAGGCAGGCTGTGATTTCAAATGCAGGCTATTCGCAAAATCATTGGTACTTCCTGTCGGTACATATCCAAGCGGCACCTGCTTTTTGCAGGCGAGCAAGCCGTCAATCACCTCGTTTAGCGTACCGTCACCGCCGCAACAGATAACAAGATCGTAGTGCGCCGCTAATTGCTCTGTGATATGTCGTGCATCACCGCGTGCGCCGGTAATGTGAACCGTCGGCACATATCCCGCGCGGCACAACCCATCTGCAAGCGGGAACAAAGCGGTACGCCCCTTTGCCTTTCCCGCCACGGGATTGATAATCAACAATACTTTTTGTCTCACCGCCATGAATAGTTTCCCCTTTCCGTACCTCTCTTTTTTATTATATCAAGCCCGTCAAACACAACCGTGAAAAAATTGTGAATTTTTCTTTTTAGTTGACAGCGACAACTGAAAAGAGTACAATATCTTTAATAGATGTGCCAAGCAAATAAGGAGAGTCAATATGGCCTGGTTTTTTCGAAAACAAGCAAATGACAAACCGCCGTCAGCCGCGATCACCCTCGACGGAAAGCTTATTACCTACGCTGTACGCCGCGAAGAAAGCGGCGAAATCGTAATTGGTAAAGACGGGCGCATTTGTGCAGCGACCGAGGAATTGGAGTTGCGTTTTTCGGACGGATCTGTTCCCTTTGCCTGCCCCCTCGCCTCCATGGAGTATGGTGAGCTGATGAGTCACAACGGCGTACTCATCACCGGCGAAGACACCATCACCGGTAAACGCGTTACAGTGGTCGCTTATTACAAGTATTACCGTTAGAAAGGTAGGATCCAATCTATGCGCTTGCAAACTCTCATCAGTTCGCTTGTACTGACAGCGATCATAGCTGTCGTGCCCTGCTTCTCTGTATCAGCTGTAGAGACAACATTGGACGATATCATTATCACAGATGAGGTAGAATGCATCTATCTTGTCACGGAACCGGACAAAGTGTCGGAAGATGTTTATTATGTGATGAATGGTAACAAAAACAGCGGTCCCGACTCTTTTACGTGGGTAGATGGCGGCGTTGCCAAAAATGCTTTACAGTTGGATGGTAACACACAATATGTTCGCCTTGCCACCAGCCGTGTCAAGGAATTAAACGCCCTCACGTTTTCTGCTTGGTTCAACTGGGCGGGAAACGAGGGTGATAAAAAGCAACGGTTGTTTTGTTTCTACAAAAACGAAAATCACAGTTTGATCGTTTCACCGCACAACACCAACTCATCGGCACAGCTGGACGGTATTGAACTGACTCTGGAAGCCCCTCAAATGGAGCCGGTTTCGCTCTATCATCCGGTAACAAATAACGTTACCTCGGCACTGCCGACAAATGAGTGGCATCATCTGGCTGTAACCTTGTCCGATATGGAAGTTGCCCTATATCTTGACGGTGCTCTGTACGCCTCCCAAACACTGGAGAATTTCTCATTCACCGACATGGAAATGAACCGTTTGGTAATCGGAAGCGAATTTGATAGCGACGCTAAATTTAATGGTCTTGTAGACAATGCGTTGGTGTACAACGCTGTATTGGATGCCGACCAAATCAAGTTGTTGGCAGAAAACCGCGACCCGCTGGCAGGCGGCACACCGACCGCCAAAAAAGAAACACTGGCAACCAAGCCCCAGCTTTATGAAAATACGTCTGATAATGATAGTTCTGTTCGCATTTTGGGGCTTTCACCGTTTGTATTCGCGATATTGGGCGGTTCTTTAGTACTGGCAATCATCCTCTCGCTGGTACTGAGCCTCTACCGTAAAAATAATCGAAAATGGCCAAAAGAGGAGGACCATCCGTGAAAAAGATTCTTGTTTTTGCATTATGTACGGTTTTTCTCTGTCTGATCGCAGCACCGGTAGCGGCTGAGGACAATACGATCCAGACGTATAAATTGAGTATTCTCGGCGATAACACACTGGTTTTCAGCACACAAAACGCACCGACCTTGTGGGAAAAGCCAACGTTGAAAGCCGGCCAATACATGACGGTTTCCGGTATGCTGACCGTGCATAACTGCACGTCGACCGAGCAAAAAATCGGACTGCGCACCGTCGAGCTTCCGTATGATAACGAAGAAGCTCTGCGCTACCTGAACCACGTATATATTACTTTACGTGATGGTAGCAACGTTCTGTATGAAGGCCCTTACAGCCGTATCAACGACGACCGTGATTTCGATCTGAACATAATTCTTGCCGCCAACAAAAAAAAGAATTATTTCATCGATTTACGTTGCGATTACCTCTACACCGGTGAGGGCTTTGCGGCGGATGATTTGATCAAATGGGACTTTTACGCAGTGAATGAAACACCCAAAGACACTGAGGAGTCCACGCCTTTCTCCGACCCCGCACTGCTGGAGGTCCTTTTAGCCTGTGGCATTGCCGTTCTTCTTTTGGGCGGTATTTTCGCATATGATCGATTTATCAAAAATCGCTATTAACCCACAATAATAAAAAACGGCTGCAGCAAGTCCATTCCAACTTGCTGCAGCCGTTTTTTTTATTATTCTTCAACGGGCAGTAACGAAAGACCTAACTCACCAAGCTGTGCATCATCCACAGAGGAGGGACACTGAGTCATAAGTTCGGTCATATTCTGCACTTTCGGATAAGCAACCACATCACGCAGAGTGGGCGCTCCGAGCATCTGCATGACCAAACGGTCAAGACCGAGCGCCATACCGCCGTGCGGGGGTGCGCCGTACTTGAACGCGTCGGTCAAGTAACCGAACTTTGCGTACGACACTTCATCCGAGAGACCCAAAGCACGGAACATCTGCTTTTGCAATTCGGGATCGGTGATACGGATGGAACCGCTCGCCATCTCGATACCGTTGAGCACCAGATCGTATGCCTTGGCAAATACGCGGGACGGATCGCTGTCCAAATACGGAATACACTCATCGAGCGGCGAAGTAAAGGGATGGTGCATTGCTGCCCACGTATTCTGCTCCGCATCCCACTCGAAGAACGGGAAGTTGATGATCCATAAGAGATCAAAGCCTTCACGTTTGATGTTCAACTTTTCTGCCAATTCCAAACGCAGTGCACCGAGAACGGTAAGCACCAGTTTGGAAACGGTGTCCGCGATCAGCAAGACCACGTCGCCCTGTTCGGCGCCCAGTTTTGCAAGCAACGCTTGCATGGTTTCTTCTGTGAGGAACTTACCGAATGAGGAGGAAATACCGTCCTCCGTCCAGCGTACCCACGCAAGCCCCTTGGCACCGATGCCTTTCGCGTGTTCGGTGAGCTTATCAATGTCTTTGCGAGAAATGTTTTTAACCGCATCCTTGGCAACAATGCCGCGAACGGAACCGCCGCCCTCAATAGCGGAGGTGAATACACCAAAACCGCAATCTTTTACGATGTCACTGACATCGCACAGTTCCATACCGAAACGGGTGTCCGGTTTATCCGAACCGAAACGCTCCATTGCCTCAGTATAGGTCATGCGCGGCAACGGCAACGGAATATCCACGTCCAAGATTTCTTTGAACACGTGTTTCATAAAACCTTCGCCGATCTCCAGAACATCCTCGACGTCAACGAAGGACATTTCCAGGTCGATCTGCGTAAATTCCGGCTGACGGTCGGCACGCAGGTCCTCGTCACGGAAACAACGCGCAAGCTGAAAATAACGATCGAATCCGGCAACCATCGACAACTGTTTGTACAACTGCGGAGATTGCGGCAAAGCATAGAATTCGCCCTTATGCACGCGAGAAGGAACCAAAAAGTCACGTGCGCCCTCGGGCGTGGAACGTACCAAAATGGGGGTTTCCAGTTCCACAAAGCCTTGGGAATCAAAATAATCGCGCGTTGCTTTCGCAATCTTGTGACGCAACAGCAGATTGCGCTGCAGATCAGGACGACGCAAATCCAAATAGCGGTATTTCAAGCGCATTGACTCTGCGGTATTGGAGTTCTCCACGATCTCGAACGGCGGGGTCTCTGCTTTATTCAGAACACGCAGCTCCGTTACCGCAATTTCCACCTCGCCGGTAGGAATCTCGTTGTTGATGGATGAGCGAACGCGCACCGTACCGGTAGCGGCGAGCACATATTCACCGCGGACGGTGAAAGCTTTTTCAAAAATATCACGCGCCGTGTTATCGTCAAACGCAAGCTGGACAATGCCGGTGCGGTCACGCAGATCAATAAAGATCAACTGACCAAGATCGCGCTGACGCTGTACCCAGCCAAACACTGTAGCCGTTTCGCCCTCGTGTTCCCTACGGAATCCACCGCAATAACGGGTGCGCTTCATACCTTTAATGGTTTCCATTTACATATCTCCTAACAGCTGTGCCACATCGGCAAACTGCCGATCCAGCGATTTATTATATAAAACCGTGTACAGGCCGTCGTCAAGATCCACATCCGTGGTCTCGCCGGTCGTCATATCCTTGAGTTTTGCTTTGCCGGTTTCGAGTTCCGTATCACCCACCACAATGGTGTACAGGGCGTGCAGCTTATCGGCATATTTCATCTGTGCTTTTAAGCCTCTGCCAACGGTATCGCATTCCACCGAAACGCCTCCCTCGCGCAATTGATTCGCAAGCGCGAAACACCGCTTTGCCGCCGCATCACCCATTGAGGCAAGATACAGATCGCAGGTGGGCTCTTTCGGAATCGGCGCCTTCTGCGCGTGCAAAACCATTAACAAACGCTCAAGCCCCATGCCGAACCCGAGCGACGGCAGATGCGGTCCGCCAAGTTCTTCACACAAGCCGTCATAACGGCCACCGCCACACACAACCGCCTGCGCACCAAGCGCATCGGACACGAATTCAAACACGGTGCGGGTGTAATAATCCAAGCCGCGCACAATGTGCGGATCTAACGAAAACTCAATGCCGGCGGCCGTCAGATAGTCTTGCACTTTATGGAAATGCTCGTGACAATCGTCACACAGATAATCCACAATAACGGGTGCATCCGCGGCGATTGCGGAGCATATCGGCGATTTGCAATCCAAGATTCGCATGGGATTGCGGCCCAAACGGTCACGGCAGGTTTCGCACAATTCACCCTGGCGCGCTTCGAAATAGGCTTTAAGCGCCTCGTGATAGGCTTTGCGGCAGGTCGGACAGCCAATGGAATTGATGTGCAACGACACACCCTCAACCGACAACGCTTTGAGAACGTTGTGCGCAACGGCAATCACCTCTGCATCCGCCATCGGGGAAGCGGTACCAAAGCACTCAATACCAAACTGGTGAAATTCGCGCAAACGACCTGCCTGCGGCTTTTCATACCGATAGCAGGACGTGACATACGATGCCTTGATCGGCAGAGCCTCATTATGAAGCCCATGCTCCAACAGCAGACGCATGGCACCCGCCGTTCCCTCCGGTCGAAGCGTAATCGAACGACCGCCCTTATCTTCAAAGGTATACATTTCTTTCTGCACCACGTCGGTGGTTTCCCCCACCGAACGCTGGAACAGCTCCGTGTGTTCAAAAACCGGCATGCGGATCTCGCGATAGCCGTGGTCACGCGCAACCTGCAGAGCGGTACGCTCCACATACTGCCATTCGTGACTCTCGTTCGGCAACACATCCTGCGTGCCGCGAATTGCTTTCGTAATCAATGCCATGATGTTATCGTTCCTTTTTATTTCATACTGTTAGACGGGTTAATAATATTGCGCCAATCCAAATCTCCTCGCTCTAAGCCGTGAATCAGCACCTCTGCCGAGGCGATGTTGGTCGCAACCGGAACATTTCGCATATCGCACAACCGGAACATATCGCCCTCGTTCATTTCGTTTTCCTTGCTTGTCATCGGATCACGGAAAAACAAAAGAAGGTCGATCTCATCGCAGGAAATACGAGCGGAGATCTGCTGTGCGCCACCCTGAGCACAGCTCAGATAGCGGGTTATCTGTAAACCGGTTGCTTCAGACACCATTTTGCCCGTTGT
>CAYVDQ010000043.1:0-9703 GCA_964450615.1 uncultured Eubacteriales bacterium
CTGAGGGATATGGCGGTACTGCCGGCGGCGGCGCCGTCTTTGACCTTGAACGTCAACAAGGCAACCGTACCGTTGGTAGTGTTATTACCGCTCAACGTATCCGCCCAGTTGATAATGAAAGGATTGCTATCCGTCGGGCTGGTACCGGTGATACCGCCGGTGAAATCCCTCCATTCGACCGAAACAAATTCCAGGATGTCACTATCATACCCGATCGCCAGTTTCAGCGATGCGATACCGGTGTTGTTCTCTGTGCGAACTGCCACCGTGAAGGTGTCGCCCGCTCTCGCAGTCACATCGTCCACCACAAACGTCGGTTCGTTTTCATCAACAACCGGTGCATCGGCTACCTTAACGGTAAAGGTCTTGGTGATGCCCTGATAGGTCACCGTAATCTCCTGATCACCCGTAGCAGTGGGATCAAATCCTGTGACCGTGAAACCGGACGTAATGTCTTGGGTCGTACCGTCGCTGTACACCACGGTCAATTTGATACCGTTTGACACGTCGGGATCAATCAGAATCGTTTCGATCTCCACCGCAGGTTCGTTGAACGTTACGTTAAAGACCTTGGTAAAGCCTTGGTAAGTTACCGTCACTTCCTGCTCGCCCACCGCCGTGGGATCAAAGCCCGTGACCGTGTATCCGTCCGTCACATATTCAACGCTTCCGTCACTATAGGTCACAATTAAGGTGATACCGTTCGAGATATCGGGGTTCACCATAATATCCGTAATCGTCGGCACGTTCGGTTCGCTGTTATCCTCTACCGTGATACAGAAAGCCTTATATACCGTACAACCACCGTACGATACGTGGGGCCAGCACTCACCCGGGGCCGAGGAATCAAAGCCCTCGATCGTGTAACCGCTCTCGATCACCTCTCGGCTGCCGTCACTGTAATACAGATCCAGCACAAGACCGGTGGGATCGAATTCCTCGCCGACTCCGTACACCGTCTTGTTCGGATAGGCGGAAATGCCAATCTCTTGCAACGTCACGTCCGGAACAACCGGCACATCGGGATCCGGCTCAACCGTGCCGTTATCCACAACGGTCACCCAGAAACCGTTCCAGCTCTCACGACCACCGTAGCTAACCGTTACGTACTGCTCGCCCGGCACCGAGGAATCAAAGCCCTCGACCGTAAAGCCCTCCGTAACATACACGTGGTATCCGCTTTCAAAGTTCACCCAAACTTCCATGCCGGTCGGATCAAAGTCCTCACCGATGTCGTATGTTGTCTTGTTCGGATACCACTCGATATATACACCGGAAACAGGATCAGCAATTGCGGGATCCCACACCAGATCGCCGTCAGTGGTATACAGCGCACCGCCGATCACCGTGTAGTACTCGTTCGCGGGATCCACCGTCACCGACTCAACGCCCGTGCATCTCATAAACGCCCTATACCCGATCTCCACCACGGATGCCGGAATATGAATCGATTTAAGACCGGTACAACCGTAGAACGCATACTCACCGATCACACGCAAGGATTCGGGCAACGTGATTTCAGTCATATTGACTAAATCCTCAAAGGCATAATCGGCAATCACCGTCGTGCCCTCCGGCAAAACAACCGCGGTATCCTCTTCCATCTCGCCCTTCCAGTTGTATGCGATATGGCCAAGATACGTCACGCCGTCTTCCTGTGCATTGTACCACGCCGTGTTGTCAAACGTATGCCCGCCGATATCCTCCACCGTGGTGGGGATACGAATATCCGCAAGGAATTCGCAATCGGCAAACGCGCCGTACACGATACTGGTGACACTGTCGGGAATATCGATCTCGGTGATATCCGTGCCGGCAAAGGTATATTTGCCGACCTGCTTCATCTCATTGCCCAACTGCAAGGATTTCAGCGGGCAACCACGGAACGCGCCGGTGCCCAAATACACCGCCGGGTTCTCAAGCACCACACTTGTCAGATCGGAATAGGCAAACGCATACCGATCCACAAATTCCACATTCTCCGGCAACGTAATACTGATCAAGCCACTGCGGTAGAAGGTTTCCGACAAAATGTATTCAAGTCCGGCACCGATCTCCGCCGTTTTCAGATCATCGCAATAAAAGAACGTACTGTCACCAAGGTAAGTTAAGCTATCCGGCAGTACCACCGAGGTGATCGGTGTATACGCGAAAGCGAAATCATAGATCGTTTCCACACCCTCGCCCAGATCCACATTGACGACGTCTGAATATGCAAAGGCTGCATAATCAATCGTGCGCACGGAATCCGGCACCGTCAATTCCGTCAGACCGGAACCGTAAAACGCTTTTTCGCCGATATACGTAAGCGTCGAGGGGAGTTCAATGGAGGTAAGGGATGTTGTCTCCGCAAAGGCGCTCAGATCAATGCTGATAAGACCTTCCGGCAATTCCACCGATGCCAGATTGTTACACGAAGCAAACGTGTAATACACGATCTCGGTAACACTCGAAGAAACCACAACTTCCGTCAATCCGTCGCAGTTTTCAAACGCACTGTGGGCGATCTCGGTGACCGTCTCGGGCATGATGTACGTGCCCTCTTTATCTTTCGCGCACAAAACCACTTTGGTCATATCCGCCGTATACGTAACACCGTCGATCGTGACAAAATTCGGATGGTCATCCGCATACTGAATATTCAAGTAATCATAACACCAAGCGTTCAGCGCCTCGGTGTTTGTCACGGTGGCAGGTACAATGTAGGTGTCTCCCATGGCACGGGGATACGCAATAAAGGTATCCATATCCTTATTATACAGAACGCCGTCCTCACCCACGCAGAAATACGGGTTATCCTCCGACACTACAATGCTCTCAAGCCATCCGCTGTAGTAGAACATTTCCGGTGTCAGATTGTTCACACCGCTGCCAAACGTAACGGTTTCCAAATTCCAGAAATTTTCAAGCACGTAGTCGCCGATCGTCTGGACACTGTCGGGAAATACCAGGTGGCGGATCATGCTGGAACCGTTCAGGTGCGCTACCCCGATAACCGGCTTACCGTCGATTTCCTCGGGAATTTCCAACGTTTCCACGTCGTAAACGTAACTGTCGGTAATGATCACACCGTCATTGGAAACCATATACTCGAACTGGTCGTTTGCGGACAATTGTGTGATCTCCACCGTATACTCCGCGGTAACACCGCAAAGTCGCGCCCACGCGGTATGGACACCCACACCCCATTGGTTCTCATAGCTTTGGTCACTGCCCCAATAGAGATAATACCAACGGCCGTTGATCTCAATACCGTCACCGGCACGCACCGTTTGGGTGGTACCGTCCTTGAACACCACGGTATATCTGTCCGGATTGACCCAGTATTCAAAATACTCGGGGGTTTCCCATCCGGCGGCATCGGGTCCTGCTGAGACCCAATCCGTCGTCCAATGTCCGTTCGTGTGCTCGGCATGCTGCTGGGATCCCACAATAATCGTTTCGATCGGATTCTCCACGATCTCGATCTCATAAGTCGTTACAAATCCGCAGATCGCTGCAGTGGCGGTGTACGTATTCCCCACCGTCCAACGATTCTCGTAACTTTGTTCGGCACTGCAACTGAGGCTGTACCACGAATCGCCCCACGGGATCTCTTGGTTCTTATACACCGTGCCGTCCTTCATGGTAACAACGAAATCCCATACACCGTAATTATACCAGAAGAATTGCTCTTCGACCCAGTTGCCGTTTTCGTCGTAATACCCATCGGTTTGGTAATAACCGTCCACGTTCTCGATCAGCGTCCGTTTCTCGACCTCGACCGAAGCAACCGGACTCTCCAGAATCTCTACCTCATACGTAAACTCATACCCGGCGATCTCGGCCTCCACCTCGTAGGTGTTACCCGCCGTCCACTGGTTTTCATAGCTTTGGTTGCTCCAGCAATCCATATAGTACCATTGACCGTTCCACTCAAAGCTATTGTCCTCTATAACGGTGCCGTCTGTGAGCGTAATCACCATGTTGCTCGGACCATAGGAGTAGTAATAGAAATACTCCGGTGTTTCTACCCACTCACCGATTTCTTCGTCATAATCCGAATCGGTTGTGTAATATCCGTTCTGGTTTTCGATCAACTGCCGTTTCGAAACCGTGACCGAAACAACCGGACTGTCAATGATCTCTACCTCATAGGTAAAATCATAACCCGCAATGCTGGCTTGCACCTCATAGGTGTTTCCCACTAACCAACGGTTTTCATAACTCTGATCGACGGAATAATCCGCATAGAACCATTTACCGTTCCACTCAAAGCTATTGTCCTCTATAACGGTGCCGTCTGTGAGCGTAATCACCATGTTGCTCGGACCATAGGAGTAGTAATAGAAATACTCCGGTGTTTCTACCCACTCACCGATTTCTTCGTCATAATCCGAACCGGTTGTGTAATAGCCATTTTGGTTTTCGATCAACTGCCGTTTCGAAACCGTGACCGAAGCAACCGGACTCTCCACCAACGTGACAGTAAACGTATCCTGCAGCACACCGTCAAGCACCGAACCGATTGCCGTGTATGTACCGCCAAGCACCCACGGCGTGCGGTAACTTTGATCCGACAAATAGCCCGCGTAATATTCCATGCCATTCACATATATGTCGTATCCGCCGGAACCTTCCACCGTGCTGCCGTCTCGCAACGTAACCGTGTAAGCGGGATAATACGTCCACTCCGGATAATACTCCCACTCGACTTCCGTGCCCGTTTCATAGTCATAGTCGACATATTCATACGTATTTACACCGGCAATGATCTCCACGTCATGGAAATCCACCGAAACGATCTCAAACTGCTGAATCTTTACTTCAAATGTTCCGGTTGCCGTGCTGGATAAACAGCTGGCACCAAGCGTGTACGTCTCACCGGCTTCCAACACGCAAGTAACGTTAAAGTTAACGCCCTCACCGTCGTCATCGTTAGAAGCCAGTCGGTATCCGCTGGCATCGGCGATATATCCGTAGGAGTCTACCGTGTTGTTAAACGAGAAAAACGAATACACGCCAGACTCCGTCGGCGTAAAACGAAACAACGCTTCCTCTCCCGGATCTGCAATCGTCACCGTTTGCGTTTCGTCAAGCGTGATCGAATGATACACCGGCAATTTATACGGGCAGTTGTTGCACGTGACGTCGTCTGCACCGTCAAATTCGTGTTCACCCATCGCACAACTGTTGTACACCCATTTGGCAGACGTAAGCGCCTCGTTACCCCAGTAGATCGACAGGTTTTCATACCTATCGCTTTCCGAACCGCTGTAAAAAACCGTCTTCAGACCGTTACAAGCATTAAACGCCTGTACATCAATGTACATAACCGACGTCGGCAAATACACTTCTTCTAATTGGTCACACCATGCAAAAGCGTTGTACACAACCTCGGTTACCGTATCCGGAATCTCAACCGCCGTCAAGGTATCGCAACCGTAAAATGCCTCATAACCGATTGCCGTCACCGGATAATCGTCCAGCGTGGACGGGATCGACACTTCGCCACCTATACCGTTATAGCCGGTAATGGTAGCATTTTCTCCGTCATACACGGCATAGTCAAATTCCGCTTGTTCCGTGATGCAAACGGAATACGAACCGGTATTGCTCGACCACATTTTGGCACCAAGCGTATATGTCTCGCCGGCACCCATGAAACAAGAAACTTTAAAATTCAAGCCCCCGCCGTTGTCGTCCCCTTCAGCGAAGATTCCGTATTCGGTGGCATCCGCAATGTAACCACGCGGGTCTCCGCTGATCAGATCAAACGACCGAAACTCGTACACGCCAGAAATCTCCGGTGTGAAGTATAAGCGCACGACTTGATAAGGCTCGGTGATTTCCACCAACAACGTCTCATCCAGTGCGATCGTCTGACCATCAACTGCCACCGCCGCCGCAAAACTGATTATCGGCATCGACGTAATCAGTAACAGCGCCGCGAGCACGCACGCAATACCTTTCTTGAAGCTGTTCATCCTCAAAACACTTCCTTTTGTTGGAATAAGGGTTTTTCTATATATTAATGCTGATCACAGACCGCAGGCATGCGATCTGCCGCATAATAGCCGATCTGCATATTGCGGCAAGAGGAGGAAAATTGCAACCCGCTCTCACTGCAACACACCGCTTTGCGCACGTCTGCGCAAACGGGGAACTCAGTCACAGTATGCTCCGGCATACCGCTGAAAACTTCGGAAAACAACCGGTCGGCAATGTTGCCCTCCTTGACGTCACCGTGCCACACGGCACAACTGTACTCCGGCGTAATGCCGACAAACCAGTTATCACCGTCGCCGGTGCCGGTCTTGCCGGCTAACTGTACATCGGATACTTGAGCCTCCGTACCGGTACCGCCCGGTTTTACCACACTTTGCAACAATTGGTTCATGATATACGCCGTATCGGCGCCGATCACCTGCTTGGCTTCTCCGGCATAGGTGTAGATCACTTCGCCGTTCCCGTCTCGGATCTCCGAAATGGTGTGGGGGCGTTCATACAGACCGCCGTTGCCGAAGATCTGATAATACCCGGCAAGCGTTGCGGGCGTGAACCCTTTGTACAGCGATCCCATCGCAAGAGCGCCGATCACTTCATCTGCCCCATCAAACGCCATACGGTTCTGTTCGTAGGACAGATCAACGTCAAACGCGTCCTGCAAAAACTTCATCGACTTGGCAACGCCGAGCAAGTTCAAGCCATGCACCGCCGTGGTATTCAGCGACTGTTGTATACATTCGTACAGACCGGTTTTCTCATAGGTATACCCGCCTCTGGCGTTTGTGGGCCAGTTCGCCACCTGTCCGGTTTCATTCGGCAATTTCTTGTACGGTCTATCCTCGATCTTTGTTGACCAATCGATCACACCCTGTTCAATGGCGGGAGCATATACGCTGAGCGGCTTGATCGTCGAACACGGTGCGCGGGTATCCAAGGCGTACCGCTCATCTCCGCCGCTGTATACCGCGAACAGATTGCCGGCATAATCGGTGATCGCACAACCAAAAGCGAGCTCGTCTGCCGCATACGGGGCATAGGCGTTCGCCATAGCCGCATAAACCGTTTGATCAAACACGGTATGTATGGTATATCCGCCGCGAAACAGTTTTCTTTCCGCTGTCACGGAGTTGCAATCGTGTACCGTCGCCAAGATCGAAACCGCTTCCTCAAGCACAATACTCACGTAACTGCTGTATCCTTCGTCCGTGAGGTAGTGCGCTTCCACGTTCCTTTTACGAGGTGCAGCGAGCACGGCACCATCGGCATCGTATATCGTAATACCTCCGCCGCCCGAGCAGCCTGACATGCCGAGCACGAGAAGCAACGCCAGAAAAAGTGACGACACTTTTTTCATGTTACTCCTCACGCTCCAGTTTTTCAAAATACTCGCGCAACTCTTTCGGGAATGTGAACACGGGCTGCGTTTCAATGGCGGCGCCGAACTTGCTCAGTCGGTTCTTCATTGCCGGAAGTGCCTCTTTTAAGGTCTCCAACTCCCGCTTGCAAATCGCCGCGCTGTTGGTGTCACCCGCATTTTCATACAGGTGAATACCGTTTATCAACATGTATCCGTATTCCACGTATTCTGCGCGCGTAAACGGCGCCGCTTTGATGGCTTTGTTTTTATATGTAATGACACCGGCGAAATCGCCGCGGGAATACGCGTACTTTGCTTTTGCGCTGTATGCGACCGACACGTAGGGGTTGCGCTTAAGAATACTGTCTGCCACTCGGTTCATCTGCGCAGGATCTTCTAACTTCTTTAAGATTTCAATCTCACACTGCGTGCTGGCAGGATACATCATATAGGCAATGCCATACGCCTCGAACCGTATCAAACCCTGCACGACACCCGCATACGCACACAAACCGATCAAAATACTGGCAAGCGTTGAAGTGAATGCACGGTGTTTTGACAACGTGACAATCTTCAACTCCCTTGGCGTCATAAACAACAGCAGCAACATAAATACCGCGATATACTGCAAATCAAAGTCAAAGCAAGCGTGCAGCAATATCACCGTCATGATCAACTTATCCCGCACAAGTGCTGCGCGATTCAAAAGCGACATGACTGCGGCAACAACAAACACCGCCGTTGGGATCCAACCCACATCCAACAACATCTGCAACAGGTCATTATGGATGAATTTCACCGCGTAAAGACCGGTCTGTACGCTTTGCTGGAGATAATAATATCCCATATACCCCAGACCGAACGGATGCTTTAGAATAACCGGCAGTGCATCCTGCGCATACAGCAAACGCCCGATGAAAGTGCTTTGATTCAGCGATATTTTCAAATACCGCGCCAGCACCGCAAGATTATCCGTTGCCAGGCAAACCAAAAATACCAGTAACACGCCCAGCACCATACCGCCCAGCGTGATCCATCGCACCTTTTTATTCTTATTAAAAAGCAATGCCGCCACGTTGGAAACGCCCGCTAATACGAGCACCGTACGGCTGCCGGTATACACAATGCCAAACAGCAATATCAATATGCAAACGTAATCTTGGATATGTGGCCGCTCGCGCATGATTAACAGCAACTCCGCGACCAATAAGATGAGTGCAAACGTATTCGGATACTGCACGAACCCGCTCAGACGACCGGAAACCGCAAAATACGTCTCCAACCCCGGTACGTACATAAGCGCCACCGACAACACGGTCATCACCGACGCCACGTACGGTAATCCGTTGAGCGTCTTTTCCCTGCCGTCCGGCTCCTGCATCAGCACCAGCAAATACAAAAGCAGTGGCAAAAATTTAAAGAACCCAAAGATCGCCGCGCCGCTGTCCACCGCCCAAAGCGACGTGACCGCGTACCCGGAAACCAGCAACGCAACCGCAATGCCGGTCATGGTGATCCGCACGGTCAGCGACCTCTGCTTGATCAGACACATCAACAACCGGGCAAGCAACACCGCCGACAAGATGCACGAAAGATACTCATGAAAAACGCCGATGCAAAACAGTGAAGCGTATAAGGTGAGCTGTGAAAAAGAAAGCATTTTGAGTTTTTCAGCGATCTTCATGCCATCAACTCCCCAACACCCCTTGTCTTTGCATAGGGTGCACGCACCGACAATACACCTATTATCGGAAAAAGTATACAATAAAAACCCTCGCTCGTCAAGACGTATTCCTTATTTTATCTACTGTTTTTACGTTCCGTTGCGCTTACCGCAACCCTTTTTCCTCTGCCACATAAACACAAAACCCTTTGCGATCGCTCGCAAAGGGCTTTAAGTTTTAATGGTATAAAATTTTAATGTGTCAGCAGCAGCATCGCGACAAATAACAACGCAATCACCCACGAGCTACCCTTGATCTTCTTAATATCACCGCAGAACACACTAATGATAATATACGAGATCAACCCAAACGCAATGCCGTACGAAATGTTATAGGTAAACGGCATCACCGCAAGCGTGAGAAACGCGGGAACCGATACTTTAAAGTTATCCCATTCGATGTTTCGGATGGACGCCATCATCAAAAGACCCACGTACATCAGCGCCGCCGCAGTAGCACAGCCGGGGATAAGCTGCGCGATCGGGCTTAAAAACATCGCGATAAAGAAGAAACTGCCACAGAAGATGGAGGTAAGACCGGTACGTCCGCCCGCCGCCACACCTGCGTTGACCTCGCTGAAGGTCGTCACGGTCGAGGTGCCGCACAGCGCACCGACGGTGGTGGCGATCGCATC